>NZ_DLTI01000037.1:0-28930 GCF_002501455.1 Comamonas sp. UBA7840
TGGAGCTGGGCACCTCGGCCAAGATGCTGTCCATCGTGCCTTTGATGGCTGGTGGCGGCATGTACGAAACCGGTGCCGGCGGCTCTGCGCCCAAGCACGTGCAGCAGCTGGTGGAAGAAAACTTCTTGCGCTGGGATTCGCTGGGCGAGTTCTTGGCATTGGCCGTGTCGCTGGAAGACATGGGCATCAAGAACAACAACGCGCAAGCTAAGTTGCTGGCCAAGACGTTGGATGAAGCCACCGGCAAGCTGCTGGACAACAACAAGTCGCCTTCGCGCAAGGTAGGCCAGATCGACAACCGTGGCTCGCAGTTCTACCTGTCGCTGTACTGGTCCCAAGCCTTGGCTGCGCAGACCGAAGACGCAGCCCTGGCTGCCAAGTTTGCGCCGCTGGCCAAGACTTTGGCCGAGAACGAAGCCAAGATCGTGGCTGAATTGAACGGCGTGCAAGGCAAGGCGGCCGACATCGGCGGTTACTACCAGCCTGACCTGTCCAAGCTGGACGCTGTGATGCGCCCCAGCGCGACCTTCAACGCCGCGATTGCATCGTTGGTGTGAATGTGACCTAGTAGCCTGACGGCTCAAAAAAAAAGCCCACAGCCTTTACAAGCTGTGGGCTTTTTTGTTGCAGCGTTGGGTGGCGGGCTGCCCGGTGCGCCGGTTCTGCGAAGTGCGTCGACGCCTATAGAAGCCTCTTGGAGGCAACAAGGAGTGCAGCAACTTGCAATAAAAGGAGCTGTCAACGCTTATGTTTACTTGGTTTTAGATAGAAAGCTATCTGAAACCTAGGTAGATATTGCGCAAGCAGCTCTCTTTTTTGTGACGAAAGCCACGTGGCTCAAGGGCGGTTTTGGAACGGCTTGCCCGTGAGCTTGGCGCCCGCCTGGATATTTTTGGACTGGAACCAGCCCTGGTTCATTTCCAGCACAAAGCGCACAGGCTTGGCAGAGCAGTGCGAACGCTCATCCAGCGGCTGCATATCTGCCAAATTCACAATCGTGCCGTCGTCAGCTACGAATGCGGCGGTGAGCGGAATCAGAGTGTTTTTCATCCAAAAGCACTGCACGCCCGGTTGCTCAAACACAAACAGCATGCCTTCATGCTGGGGCATCGCACTGCGGTGCATCAGGCCGATCTGCCGCTCTGCAAAGCGCGCCGCGACCTGGGTATCAATGCGGTACATGCCTGCGCGCAGCTCAATGCGCGGCAAATTCAGTTGGGGCTGACCCGTGTCTTGGGCATGGGCTGCAAAGCCCGTGAAACCAGCGGACAGGGCCAAAGCGGCAGCAAATCGAAGTGGCAGCAAGTTCATGGCGCTATTGTGCAATGTCATGCAGGTGCCTGCATCTGTCCAGTAGGGGCTGCAAGCTCCCCTAGAATGGTTGTGAAACACCGCCGCCCAGCGGCTCGGCTTTGGAGTCAGGAGACCACGCACCCATGAGCAAGACCACCCACATTCAAATTCCCGTGCATGGCGAAAAGATCACCGTCAACGCAGACATGACCTTGAACGTGCCCAACAAGCCGATTATTCCCTTCATTGAGGGCGACGGCGTTGGCGTGGATGTCACCCCGGTGATGCGCAAAGTGGTGGACGCTGCCGTGACCAAGGCCTATGGCGAGGCGCGCCAAATCCAGTGGATGGAGGTGTATGCGGGCCAAAAATCGACCCAAGTGTATGGCCCGGACGAGTGGCTGCCGCAAGAAACGCTGGATGCCGTGCGTGACTACGCCGTCTCCATCAAAGGCCCGCTGAACACGCCGGTGGGCGGTGGCATTCGCTCGCTCAACGTGGCGCTGCGCCAGGCGCTGGATCTGTATGTCTGCCTGCGCCCGGTGCGCTATTTTCAGGGTGTGCCGTCGCCAGTGCGCGAACCCGAGAAGACCGATATGGTGATCTTCCGCGAAAACTCGGAAGACATTTACGCGGGCATTGAGTTTGCTGCAGGCTCTGACAAAGCCCAGAAGCTGATCGCGTTTTTGCGCGACGAGCTGGGCATTGACAAGATTCGCTTCCCGGAAACATCGGGCTTGGGCATCAAGCCCGTGTCCAAAGAGGGGACGGAGCGCCTGGTGCGCCAGGCCATCCAGTACGCCATCGACCATGACAAGCCTTCGGTGACGCTGGTGCACAAGGGCAACATCATGAAATACACGGAAGGCAGCTTCCGTGACTGGGGCTACGACCTGGCGATTGCCGAATTTGGAGGCGAGTTGGTGGATGGCGGCCCGTGGGTGGAGTTGAAGAACCCCAAGACGGGCAAGCGCATCACCATTAAAGACAGCATTACCGATGCGTTCTTCCAGCAGGTGCTGCTGCGCCCGGCCGAATACAGCGTGATTGCCACCATGAACTTGAATGGTGACTACATCTCCGATGCCGTGGCGGCCCAGGTCGGGGGCATCGGTATTGCACCGGGTGCAAACATGTCCAATGCTGTGGCGGTGTTTGAGGCCACCCACGGCACTGCGCCCAAGTACGCGGGCAAGGATTATGTGAACCCCGGCTCCATGATTTTGTGCGGCGAGATGATGCTGCGCCACATGGGCTGGTCGGAAGCGGCAGACCTCATCATTGCGGCGATGGAAAAAGCCATTCAAAGCAAAAAAGTGACTTATGACTTTGCACGCTTGATGGAAGGCGCCACGCAGGTGTCGTGCTCCGGCTTTGGCCGCGTGGTCATCCAGAACCTGTAAGCGCTGCGGTGCCGCTTGCACGGCGGACGCGGCCACCACCCCGCAGCCAGGCGGGGTTTTTTGCGCCTTAATATGAGGAAATAAGGCTTTGGCGCTTATTTGGTAAGCGCTTGTAGCTATCAAAATTAGCTATCAAAGCTGTTGATTATGAGTGTTTCGGATACGCCTTTGCCTCCTCCCGCGCTGCCTGACGGCATGCAGGGGCGAGCACGCAAACTGGCCATGGCGGTCATTGTTTGCGGATTGATGATTTGCGTGCTGGACAGCACGATGCTGAATTTGGCCCTGCCACAAATGGCGCGCCAGTTTCAAATTGACCCTGCCTACACCCTGTGGGTGGTGAACGCCAACCAAATCGCCTCGCTGGTGCTGCTGCTGCCGCTGGCAGCTTTGGGTGACCGCTTGGGCTACAAGCGCGTGTACCTGTGGGGCATGCTGGTTTTTGGTCTGGCCAGCGTCATGGCCGCGTTGGCCCCTTCGCTGCCGTGGCTGATTGCCGCGCGCGCTTTGCAGGGCATGGGCATGGCCGGGGTGTTGAGCGTCAACGGCGCACTGGTGCGCCAGATTTACCCGCGTGGCATGCTGGGCCAGGGCATGGCGCTGAACTCCATGGTGGTAGCACTGAGCACGGTGATGGGCCCGGTGCTGGCGGCGGCTGTGCTGTCGGTTTGGGAGTGGCGCTGGCTGTTTTGTCTGCACCTGCCGCTGGCGCTGTGGGTGTGCAGGCTGGGCGTGAAGGCCTTGCCTCAGCCCGCCGCTGGCACTGCACAGGCGCATGGGCTTTCATGGTGGGATGTGCTGCTCAACGCGGTCATGTTTGGCGCTGTTTTCTTGGCACTGGACCGCATCAGCCACTACCAGCCCGGCCAAGGCCAGTGGTGGGTGGGCGTGTGGCTGCTGCTGGGTGTGACGGCAGGCTGGCTGTATGTGCAGCGCCAAAAGCCGCAGGCGCAGCCCATGCTGCCGCTGGATTTGCTGCGCATTCCCGTCTTTCGGCTGTCGATGGGGGCGTCCATTTGCGCCTTCAGTGCGCAGACCATGGCATTTTTGGCCATGCCGTTTTTGCTGATTGAAAGCCATGGGGTGAGTACGGGCCAGGCGGGTTTGTTGATCAGCGCATGGCCGCTGGCCCTGGCCGTGGTGGCGCCCATGGTAGGGCGCAAGATTGGGCGCGTTCCCGCAGGGCGTTTGGGCGCTATGGGCATGGCGCTGTTTGCTGCGGGGCTGTGGGCCTTGGCCTTATTGCCTGTGGGCGCTGCCGCTTGGGACATGGCGTGGCGCATGGCCTTGTGTGGTGCAGGTTTCGCCATGTTCCAGTCGCCCAATAACCACACGATTGTGACCTCGGCGCCCGTGCACCGCAGCGGCGCTGCCAGCGGCATGCTGGGCACTGCGCGCCACATTGGGCAGGGCTTGGGGGCCATCTGTTTGGCCGGGGCTTTTGTGCTGTGGCCAGGCTCCGAGGGCGTGGCCGAGCAGCGCGCCCTGTGGCTGGCAGGGGGCTTTGCACTGCTGGCCGCTTGCTTTAGCGGGCTGCGCCACACACCGGTAGCGCGCTTGTACCCTTAGGGCAGGTAACACGGCGCACCGCTGATGCGTCGTAGTTTCGCCCTGCCATACACCCGTACGGCATACGGCTTGCGGCTGACAGCTTCACGTCTTGGCGCAGTCGCCCAGCGGCCAGCGGCGATTGGCTGGGGCGTATGCCAAGCGCTTGAGGCAGGAGCTCGGCCCTCAGCACCCCGCACCCAGCGTGCGGTACTTCAGGTGGGAGTGGCCTGGGTTTCCTGCGGCTTGCGCTGCAGGGCATGGAGCAAGCCTTGCGGGCTGATGCATTGCACCAGCAATGCACCTTGGTTGGCTTGGATCAATTCGTTCACCAGCAACTCCGTGCCCCCAGCCATCCTGGGCGCGGCAATGATGCTCTCTTGTGCAAAGTGGTGCACACCATGCAGCGCATCCACCAGCACGCCGACTTTGCGCTCGCCATGCTCCAGCACAACCACCTGGCTTTGCGCCGTGATACGGCTGCGTTGCCCGGTCAGTAACTCGGCCAGATCAAACACCCAGACATAGCCAGTGACTTGGCCTTGCGTGTGGCGTGGCAGCGTGCCCACACAGAACGGCAGGCGGCCTGCCGAGACCGTGCTGATGGCCGCTGCGGGCAGGGCCTCCAGTACAGACTCTGCATGCAGCGCAAACAGTTGCTGGCCCACATAAAACGTGGCCATTTCCATACCCTGCAGGCCGTTGCTGGTGGCATGAATTGCATGGCTGGCAGCGTCAGGTGTCTGGGCGTTGGTCTCCACCTGGCCAAAGGTTTCCACAGAGATGGCCAGCACATCGTCGTGATAACCGTCGCTGGTTTTGAACTCACGGTAGCCCCGCGAAACACTGGCACCCAAAATGCAGTATTGCTGCTGGTGTACGGCGATGGCGGCGTGGCTGGCGCCAGCTTGCACTTGCAACAATGGCTGAATTTGGGCTGCGGGGAGGGCGATGGTGCTGCCAGTGGGGGCAGCGGGGTCGGTGCTGGCCAGCACCAGCCCTTGCCGATTCACATACAGCGCCCGGGTTTTAGGTTTGCCCACCAGGGCGCTGTTCAACATGGCCTGCAACTCAGGAATGGCGTTGAAAACGATGGCAATACCGCCGACGGTGCTCGCAGTGTTATCCATCGCGCGGATGGGAGCGTGATACACATAGGTCGCCCCTTCGGCGCCGACATGCTGCGCGCTCCATGTGCTGACATGGTAGGACTGGCTGTCGCTGAGCTGCATGACTGCTTGCAAGGTAGCGCTGTCAATCTGTTGCTCCAGCACACTGCTGCCATCGGCCAGTTGCGGGTGGCTGGCGCACAGAATGCGGCCACTGCGGTCATACACCATCAAACGGGTATAGACGGTGTAGAGGCTGTTGATGTGCTCCAGCACGTGCGTGGCCTGGTCGCGCAGCGCTGTGTACGCGCTGCCTTGGGCGTGGCTGGGCGTGAGCAGCTGGCGCAGCACGGGCGACAGCGCCCACCAGCGGCAGTCGTTGGCGCGCTCGTACAGGTTGCGATCCAGCATATCGACCAGCAATTGCGTGAGCGACTGGCTGTCGCGCAGCCCCGCGCTGAGCACGGTGTCGTACAGGTCGCGGATGGACTGGGTGAAGACGTGGTTGGTGCGCGCGCCGGTCTCGCCAATTTGCTCCAGCACTGCTTTCAACCGGCTGGAGCCACCGCGCTGGCCTGCCGTCATGACCTGACCGTTCCAGACCACTCTGCGTATAGCATCAGCAGCCTGGATGATGTCGTACAGCGGGGGGCAAAAGCTTTGTGCGTGGGCCAGCAGCCCTTGGGCAACCTCTGGGCTCAAGCTGTCGACACAACGCATTCTTTTGGTGCCAAATGCTTGCTCCACCGGAATCATGACCTGGCCTTTCCAGCCCGCAGGCCCCGGATAGCCTTGGTAGGCGCTGGCTTCCACGGTTTGCACCAAATATGTGCGCCCCGAGTGCGTGTACAGATGGGGTGCACCATTTTGGTTGGTGGGCACCGTGGTGCCCGGCGCAATCCAGTGGGCGTCACTGCTGGCCAGCACCTGGTTGTGGGCATTCAACAGCAGGGCCACGCAGCGGCCATCGGCTGCACTGCTGCCAGCAAAAATGCCGGCCATCTCTCCCAAAAAATCAAAGGACAGGCACAGCACACCGCAGGGCTGGCCGGTCTGCGGGTGCAGCATGCGCTGTGTGTAAAGCAGTGCCTGGGATTGGTGTGGCCGCAAGTTGCTGTAGCGAAAGGTTTCCACAAAGCTGTGGCTTGCCAAGGTTTGCGCCAGCAAGGGGTCGTGTGAGCCATCGACCGGCGAGGTCTCATCAATTTGCGCGATCACGGTACCTGCCAGATCCAGCAGCATGATCTCGTCGTAGACCGTGTATTTGCGCTGGTATTCGCGCAGCCGGTCAATGATGCCGGGCTGGTCGCTGATGCCCGCCACATAGTTGCACAGGGTCAAGTCTGTGGCTAAAAAACCGACGTCGGCGGTGCGTTCGTAGAGGTTGCGCACCACGATGTCGATGACATGGTGCGCGCAGGTGGCAATTTCTGACAGCACCTCGCTGACAGATTCGGACACCATTGAATGCACCAAGTCTTTTTCCAGCCGCTGAAAGCCTTCGCGGGTGGCGGCCATCATGGGCAGCATGCTGTGCGCCTCTTCGGCGCAGTGCATCTTGGCCGATGACTCAATCAAACGCCACATCAGATTGAGTTCGTGCAAGGAGCGCTCGCACCGGGCGACATCCCGCATATACGGGATGAAGGTGTCCATATGGATATCGTTCTCGCTAGCCATGTCTGTCTCCCTCGGACAGGACTGGTGGGTGATCAAAAAATGCCCAGCCTGTGTAACTGTCTGTTAGCAAGAGCCAGGCCAAAAATTGACGCGAGTTAAACCAAATCGATGTTATGGACTTGAACCGTGCCGCTGGCGCGATCCTCTAGATAGCGCTGCAAGGTAATACTGACGGTGCGAAAGGCCAGCTCGTCCCAGGGAATGTCTTTGGCCTCAAAGAAGCGCGCTTCAATCGTCTCGTGGCCGGGGTTGAGGGTTTCACTGCGCAGGCGTGCGCAATAAAACAGGTGTACCTGGCCGACACGGGGCACGCTGATGACAGAAAACAGGCGCCCCATCTCGATGTCGGCGCCGGCTTCTTCGTCGGTTTCGCGGGCCGAACCTTGGGAGGTGGTTTCGTCCAACTCCATAAAGCCAGCAGGCAAGGTCCACTTGCCCCAGCGTGGCTCGATATTGCGTTTGCACAGCAAGATACGGCCATCGTCCAGCACGGGAATGCACCCCACGACGTTGAGCGGGTTTTGGTAGTGCACCACGCCGCACGCCGGGCAAATGGCGCGGATGCGGGTGTCACCGTCGTCGGGCACTGCGTGCTTGACCGCTGCGCCGCACTGGTTGCAGAACTTGATGGGGGGGCGAAAACTCATGCGTGCAACGTAACTTATGCGGTGATGTTGACGCGCAGCGTACCCAGGCCGCTGATGCCGCCTTCCAGCACATCGCCGGTTTGCACTGCACCCACGCCCTCAGGCGTGCCTGTCATGATGAGGTCGCCTGGCTGCAACTCCCAGGCGTGTGAGAGGTGCTCAATGGTTTCGGCAATGTTCCAGATCAACTGGCTCACGTTGCTGCGTTGGCGGTCTTGGCCGTTGACTTGCAGCCAGATCTCGGCGTGCTGAACATCGCCTGCCTGAGCCGCAGGCGTGATGGCGCTGATGGGCGCGCTGGCTTCAAAGGCTTTGCCAATGCACCAGGGGCGGCCTTGCTTTTTCATGTCGTTTTGCAAGTCGCGGCGCGTCATGTCCAGGCCTACGGCATAGCCCCAGATGTGCTCCATGGCTTGTGCGGCGGGAATGTGCTTGCCACCTTTGCCAATCGCAACCACCAGCTCAATCTCATGGTGCAGATTGCTGGTCAGGCTGGGGTAGGGCATGGACAGCGCAGCACCTTCGTCGGCGCACAGCACGGCGTCAGCAGGCTTCATGAAGAAAAAAGGCGCTTCGCGGCCGGTAAACCCCATTTCCTTGGCGTGTTCGGCGTAGTTGCGTCCCACGCAGTAAATGCGGTGTACGGGAAAGCGTTCGGAGTGGCCGACCACGGGCACGCTGGCTTGGACAGGAGGGGGTAACACAAAGCGCATGGCAAATCAGGCAAAGCGATGGAAGACGTAAAGTGTGCCACGACTGGACGGCGCATTGCGCAGGTTATGCTGCGTGGGTGACTGATACCTCGCACCTTGCGCAGCGGTGGCTGCAACCTGACTGGCCGCGCATTCCCGGTGTATGCGCCTTGTTCACCACGCGTGAAGGTGGGCATAGCGCTGCGCCCTGGAATTCCATGAACTTGGGCGATCACGTACGCGATGACCCGGCGCACGTTGCTGCCAACCGGCAAGTGCTGACCTCGGTCATTGCCAGCCTTTCTCAGCGCCCGGTGCACACGGTTTTTTTGCAGCAAGTGCATGGTTGTGATGTGCAAAATTTAGAGCGCTCATCGCAGGATGGACAAGCGTTTGATGCCTGTTTGACTGATAAATCCGGGGTGGCGTGCACCATCATGGTGGCCGATTGCCTGCCCGTGCTGATGGCCCACCGCAGCGGGTATGTGGTGGCAGCGGCGCACGCAGGCTGGCGCGGCCTGGCAGGGAGGGGCGGCCAAGGGGTGCTGGAGGCTACGTGGCACGCTTATGCCGCAAAGCTGCAGCAGCCAGCAAGCGCTGCGTTGGCAGCCGACACCCAGGTGTGGCTGGGCCCTTGCATTGGCCCGCAGGCGTTTGAAGTGGGTGCAGAGGTGCGCTCGGCTTTCACGGCCACTGCGCCGCAAGCTGCTCGGTGTTTTGTGCCCGTGCCAGGTAGCGCCGACAAGTGGCTGGCCAATTTGCCGCAGCTGGCCCGCCAGCGCTTGCAGGCGCTGGGCCTTCAGCATATTTACGGCAACGATGGGTCTGCGCAGTGGTGCACGGTCAGCAACGCTTCACAGTTTTTCTCGCACCGGCGCGATGCTGCTGTCCTCGGTAGTACCGGGCGTATGGCCGCTTGCATCTGGAAGGTGTGAAGGCGTCTCGCTGTGCAGTGCGGCCTGCGCCTCATCGTAGGCGCGTTGCTCTGCTTCGCGGCGAGCCTGGAGTTTGCGTTTGCGCTCGGGCGTGCCCAAGATGTAGATCAGGATGGCCATGGGCAGCAATCCATACAAGGCAAAGGTAATGATGGCGCCCAAAATGCTGCCTTGCGGGCTGGCCGCTTCCGCGACCGCCATCATCACAGTGACGTAAAACCAAGCAATCACAATCAAATACATGGCTGAAATGTGCCCGAAATACTGGGGCGCTGGGCTTGAATTCCCTTGATTCGAGTCAATGGGCTTGGTTTTTGCATGAAACAGCACGTGCGTTCGATTGCCACAAGCCGGAGCCTACGCAACAATCAGCCATTACAAGGCCAAGCCGTATAGCGCTTGCCAGCCACAAGGAAGACAAGTATGAGTTCAGAGGCCTCTTGGAACCCCGGTGTCCCACAGTTCCAGCAATTTTTTACGGAGCAGTGGGCCAAGGCCTTGGCGGCTTTCCCCGCAGCCTCTCCCGATACTTGCCCCACCGCAGCACTGAAGTTTGATGCCGCCAAGCTGCAAGAGCTGCAGCAAGCCTATGTCCAAGAAGCCAGCCAGTTGTGGAGCCAGGGGCTGGCGGCCACTGCGAACTTGCAGGACAAGCGTTTTGGGAGTGCGCCGTGGCTCAGCAATCCCGTGGCCGCGTTGACCGCATCCAGCTACCTGCTCAACGCCAAAGCGCTCACGGGCTTGGCCGATGCCGTACAGACTGATGAGAAAACGCGTGCGCGGATTCGCTTTGCTGTAGAGCAGTGGGTGGCCGCCATGTCGCCCAGCAACTATTTGGCGCTGAACCCTGAAGCCCAGCAAAAAGCCATTGAAACCAAGGGTGAGAGTTTGGCCAAGGGCATTCAGAACCTGCTGCACGACATGGAGCAGGGCCATGTCTCCATGACCGATGAAAGCGTCTTTGAGGTGGGCAAAAACGTCGCCACCACCGAAGGGGCTGTGGTCTATGAAAACGAAATTTTCCAGCTCATCGAATACAAGCCTTTGACAGCCAAGGTGCATGAGCGGCCGTTTTTGCTGATTCCGCCGTGCATCAACAAGTACTACATCCTGGATTTGCAGCCCGAGAACTCGCTGGTGCGCTATGCCGCCAGCCAGGGGCACCGCACTTTTGTGGTGAGTTGGCGCAACCCGGGCGAGGAGCAAGGCCATCTGACCTGGGACGATTACATCGAGAACGCCGTCATCCGCGCCATCCAGGTGGTGCAGGAAATTGGCGGTGCCGATCAGATCAACGCGTTGGGCTTTTGCGTCGGCGGCACCATGCTGACCACGGCTTTGGCGGTGCTGGCGGCACGCGGCGAGTCGCCTGTGGCCAGCGCAACGCTGCTGACCACGCTGGTGGACTTTACCGATACCGGCATTCTGGATGTTTTTATCGACGAAACCTTTGTGCAAATGCGTGAACTGCAGATGGGGCAGGGCGGTTTGCTCAAAGGCCAGGAGCTGGCCTCCACGTTCAGCTTCTTGCGCCCGAATGATCTGGTGTGGAACTACGTGGTGGGCAATTACCTCAAGGGCGAAACCCCACCGCCGTTCGACTTGCTCTATTGGAACAGCGACGCCACCAATTTGCCCGGCCCCTGGTACACCTGGTATTTGCGCAATATGTACCTGGAAAACAATTTGGTGAAGCCCGGCAAATTGACGGTATGCGGGCAGTCCCTGGATTTGGGGGCCATCGATATTCCGGTCTACATCTACGGTTCGCGCGAAGACCACATCGTGCCTATCACGGGGTCGTATGCCACCACCCAGGTGCTGCCAGGCGCCAAGCGGTTTGTGATGGGGGCTTCGGGCCATATTGCCGGGGTCATCAATCCCCCCGCCAAGAAAAAACGCAGCCACTGGATTCGGCAGGACGGCGTATTGCCCGCCACACATGCGCAGTGGCTGGAAGGCGCGCAGGAGCTGCCCGGAAGCTGGTGGACTGACTGGTCGCAGTGGTTGCAAAGTCACGCGGGTAAACCCGTTGCTGCCCCCAAGCGCTATGGCAGGGGCACTAAATACCAGGCACTGGAAGCCGCGCCTGGCAGTTACGTGCAGCAAAAGGCGTAGCTTGTCATATATATTTCATGCATGAAAACAGGCTGTAGCGCTTATAAATATTGCGCTACGTGCTACGAAATCATCACAAGGGAGCATCCAATGGAAGACATCGTCATCGTTTCAGCTGTGCGTACAGCCGTGGGTAAATTTGGCGGCGGTTTGGCCAAAGTGCCAGCGGTGGACTTGGGCGCCACCGTGATCAAGGCAGCGCTGGAGCGCGCGAAAGTGCCTGCAGACCAAGTGGGTGAGGTGATCATGGGTCAGGTGCTGACCGCCGGTGTCGGACAGAACCCCGCGCGCCAAGCCATGATGAAAGCGGGCGTGGCCCAGGAAACGCCTGCGCTGACCATCAACGCCGTGTGCGGTTCCGGGCTGAAGGCCGTCATGCTGGCCGCGCAAGCGGTAGCCACGGGTGACAGCGAAATCGTGGTGGCCGGTGGCCAGGAAAACATGAGCCTGTCGCCCCACGTGCTGCAAGGCTCACGTGAAGGCCAGCGCATGGGTGACTGGAAGATGCAGGACACCATGATCGTGGACGGCCTGTGGGATGTGTACAACCAGTACCACATGGGTATCACCGCAGAGAACGTGGCCAAAGCCAACGACATTGCACGTGCTGCGCAAGATGAGCTGGCCATTGCCAGCCAATCCAAGGCGGCAGCGGCCCAGGATGCGGGCAAGTTCAAGGATGAAATCGTGCCCGTGGTGATTCCCCAGCGCAAGGGCGATCCCGTGGTGTTTGAGGCGGACGAATACATCAATCGCAAGACCAATTTGGAAACGCTGTCTGGTTTGAAGCCAGCGTTTGACAAGGCCGGCACAGTGACTGCCGGCAATGCCTCGGGCATCAACGATGGCGCCGCCGCCGTGGTGGTAATGAGCGCCAGCAAAGCCAAAGCCTTGGGCTTGACGCCGCTGGCCACCATCAAAGCCTACGCTACCAGCGGCCTCGATCCCGCAACCATGGGCATGGGCCCGGTGTTTGCAGTGCGCAAGGCCTTGGGCCGTATTGGTTGGCAAGTGGGCGATGTGGACTTGTTTGAGCTGAATGAGGCGTTTGCCGCTCAAGCGTGCGCCGTGAACAAGGTGCTGGGCGTGGACGCCGCCAAGGTCAACGTCAACGGTGGCGCAATTGCGATTGGTCACCCGATTGGTGCGTCGGGCTGTCGCGTGCTGGTCACGCTGCTGCACGAGATGCAGCGCCGTGATGCCAAGAAGGGTGTTGCGGCTCTGTGCATTGGTGGTGGCATGGGCGTGGCGCTGGCGGTGGAGCGCTGAAGAATTGGCACAGCGCTGTAGCGTGTGGCGTTGATGCGCCTAGGGTTCCTCGCAGCATGGTTTGCGCGGGCAACACGCTACAGTCTTTGCACGGATAGAGATTGGTCATGATTACATCAGGAGGCAGTGAATGACTCAAAAAGTTGCATACGTCACGGGTGGTATGGGCGGCATTGGCACCGCGATTTGCCAGCGTTTGCATGACGATGGTTTCAAGGTGATTGCAGGCTGCGGCCCCACCCGAGACTTTCAAAAGTGGCTCGATGAGCAAAAAGCGCTGGGTTACACCTTCTACGCCTCAGTGGGTAATGTGGGGGATTGGGATTCCACGGTGGAAGCCTTCAACCAGGCCAAGCAAGCGCACGGCACGATTGACGTGCTGGTGAACAACGCGGGCATTACACGCGACCGCATGTTCTTGAAAATGACCCCTGATGACTGGCAGGCCGTGATTGAGACCAACCTGAACTCCATGTTCAACGTCACCAAACAGGTTGTGGGCGATATGGTGGAAAAAGGCTGGGGCCGCGTGATCAATATCAGTTCGGTCAATGGCGCCAAGGGGCAAGCGGGCCAAACCAACTATTCCGCTGCCAAGGCGGGCATGCATGGCTTTACCATGGCGCTGGCCCAAGAGCTGGCAGCCAAGGGCGTGACGGTCAATACCGTGAGTCCTGGCTATATTGGCACCGACATGGTCAAAGCCATCCGCCAAGATGTGCTGGACAAGATTGTGGGCACCATTCCCGTAAAGCGTTTGGGCGAGCCCCGGGAAATTGCATCCATCGTGTCGTGGCTGGCTTCGCAAGACGGCAGCTACTCGACGGGCGCAGATTTCTCGGTCAATGGTGGTTTGCACATGCACTAAGCCTTGGCGACTTGGCACACCATGCAAAAAGCCCGCGAAAGCGGGCTTTTTTTGTGGGTGAATCTGGAAACAACCACTGCCGTGAGGCAGGTCTCGGCAAGGCAGTTGTGCTTACTGGCGCGAAGGCGCGCGTTTGCGATCGCGCTCATCTTCAGGCCAGATGGACAACATAGCTTGGTTTTTCATGGCTTTCACTCCTTTGCTTCTACAACGTGTGCTTGGCTTGCAGCGTTGACGTGAGAGGTGCAAACGTCTGCATGAACTGTGCAAAGCTGTAACAACGTGAGAAGGCTTCAAAACAAAGCCCGCTTTGACAAAGCGGGCTGAGCGACTGGCAGCCACGGTGGCTGCTGCCAGCAAGAATGGATTTAGAAACGTGCAGGCGCGCGCTTGCGGTCACGTTCGTCTTCGGGCCAGATCGAGAACATGGTATTCATCATGGTGTTGGATCCTTTTGCCTGTTCAACGCTGCGGGGTGAGGCTGCGTTGACAGCTGTTTGAAAATATTTCCGTAGTGACAATCAACGTGCTCAGCAACGCGCGGGGCTGCGCTTGCGATCGCGTTCGTCTTCGGGCCAAACAGTCAGGACAGAGGTTGCAGTCATGGGGGATGTACTCCTTATGTAGGAGAAACAACGTGGCTATTTGGGCGTGCGTTGACAGCGAGAAGTAAAAAAATGCAGGGTTTTTTGCGGTTTGTTGGTCGCTTTGCGCTTTGGTGCGACCTAAAGCAGGCCGCAGGCCCAGGCGCAGCCTCCTAGAATGGAGCGTTTTGGGCCCTGGATGTGCCACAGCCGTTGCTCTTGGCGGCAGACGCGTGGCGGATTGGATTGCGATGTCTTGGAATATTTGGTTGTTGTATGTGTCTTTGGCGGGGGCGGTGATTTTGTCGCCCGGGCCTTCCGCCTTGCTCTGTGTGTCACATGCCATCAGCCATGGTGCACGCCAGACGGTGGCCACCATTTTGGGTGGTATCACGGCGTCAATGACCTTGATGTTGCTGTCTGCGCTGGGCTTGGGTGCAGTGATTGCGGCCTCTGACACTTTGTTTCATGCCATCAAATGGGCGGGCGCGGCGTATTTGATCTATCTGGGGATTTCCACCTGGCGCAGTAAACCCCAGGCTGTGGCGCCACAGACGGTAGAGCAACTGGCCGCCGGTGCGGCCGCTGTGCCCGTGCCGCAGGCATCGCAGCCCAGTGCCACGTGGGGCCAGCTTTATCGCAAAGGCCTCATGGTGGGCATTGGCAACCCCAAAGATTTGTTGTTTTTCAGCGCGCTGTTCCCGCAGTTCCTGAACCCCGCTGAGCCGGTGGTGGGGCAACTGGCGATTTTGGCGGTGAGCTGGATGGTGCTGGACGGCACCATCATGTTTGCCTACGCCCTGTTTGGTTCGAAATTGCTGGCCCGCATGGGGCGCGGCGGTGTGGGCCGCTGGTTTAACCGCGTGACGGGCGGTGCGTTCATTGCGGCGGGAGGGGTACTGGCCGCGTCCAGCCGTTAAGCCAGGTTGAAGCAGCCCACATCCCGTGGGTTGACTCAAAAATAAGAGCTGCTTGCGCTTTGTTTGAGAGGACTTCAAAGATAAAACGCTTTGAAAGCCTTCAAATACATACGCTAGCAGCTCTTGTTTTTTATTGCGGCGCGCGGCTGCAGCGGCTTACGTCGGCAGGCCTGCCTCTTGGGTCAGCTGTTCGATGGCCTCGCTCAACTCCAGCCAGCGCTCTTCCAGCGTGTCCAGCTCGTCACCCACGGCTTTCAGGCGCTTGCCGGCTTCGGCAATTTCGGCAGGGGTGATGGGCGTAGCCAGCTTGTCTTCCAGCGCCGCTTTTTCGGCCGACAAGGCTGCCATTTTTTTGTCGACCTGCTCCAGCTCTTTCTTCAAGGGTTTGGTTTTCTCGCCCAGCTGCTGGCGGGCCGCCGCTGCCAGTTTGCGGGCTTCGCGCTGGTCGATGGGCGAGGCGGTGGCTTCGGTAGCTGCCGAGGCCGATGCATTCGCGGCGCTGGCTTGCTGCAGTTCGGCCTGCTTGGCTTCCTCGCGCAGGCGCTTGGATTCGTCCAGCAGGTAGCGTTGGTAGTCGTCCAGATCGCCGTCGAACGGCCCGACCACGCCGCGGCCCACCATCCAGAAGTCCTCGCACACGGCGCGCAGCAGGTGGCGGTCGTGGCTGACCAGCATGACGGTGCCATCGAAGTCGTTGATGGCCATGGCCAGCGCCTCGCGGGTGGCCAAGTCCAGGTGGTTGGTGGGTTCGTCCAGCAGCAGCAAGTTGGGGCGCTGCCAGACGATCATGGCCAGCACCAGGCGGGCTTTTTCGCCGCCGCTCATGCTGCCCACGGTCTGCTTGACCATGTCACCGCTGAAATTGAAGGTGCCTAGCCAGTTGCGCAAATCTTGCTCGCGGCTGGCTGCGGGGGCGTCGGCGCCCAGCTCCTTGGCCAGGCGCGTCATGTGCTCCAGCGGGTTCTCTTCGGGGCGCAGCACGTCCAGCTCCTGCTGGGCAAAGTAGCCGATATTCAGGCCCTTGCCCTCGGTGATCTTGCCGCCCAGGGCCTGCATGGTGCGGGCAATGGTCTTGACCAGTGTGGACTTGCCCTGGCCGTTGGCACCCAGAATGCCGATGCGCTGGCCCGCCAGCACCGAGCGGTTCACACCGCGCAGGATCACGGTTTCGTTGCCTGCCTCATCGGTGTAGCCAAAGCTGGCATCGGTGATGGCCAGCATGGGGTTGGGCAGGTTGGCGGGCTCCTTGAATTCAAAGGTGAATTCGGCATCGGCCAGCACGGGCGCGATTTTTTCCATGCGCTCGATCTGCTTCATGCGGCTTTGCGCCTGCTTGGCCTTGGTGGCCTTGGCCTTGAAGCGGTCGATGAATTTTTGCAGATGGGCGATCTTGTCCTGCTGCTTGTCAAACGCCGACTGCTGCAGCTCCAGCTGCTGGGCGCGCAGCTCTTCGTACTTGCTGTAGTTGCCGCCGTAGCGCGTGATTTTGCCGCTGGCCAGCTCCAGGGTGACGTTGGTCACCGCGTCCAGAAACTCCCGGTCGTGCGAGATGACGATCATGGTGCCGGGGTAGCGCTTGAGCCAGGCCTCCAGCCAGACCAGGGCATCCAGGTCCAAGTGGTTGGTAGGTTCGTCCAGCAGCAGCAGATCGGACGGGCACATCAGCGCACGCGCCAGCTGCAGGCGCATGCGCCAGCCGCCCGAGAAGCTGTTGACGGGGTGCTCCAGCTCGCTGGTCTTGAAACCCAGGCCCAGAATCAGCGCCTGTGCACGGGCGGTGGCATCGTGCGCGCCCGCGTCTTGCAAATCGGCGTGGGCCTGGGCAATGGCCATGCCGTCGCCCGAGGCTTCTGCCGCTTGCAGGCGCGCGTTGACCTCGCTCAGGCGGGTGTCGCCGTCCAAGACAAACTGGGTGGCGGACTCATCCGTTTCGGGCATGTGCTGGGCCACCTGGGCCATGCGCCATTGCGTGGGGATGAAGAAGTCACCGCCGTCTTCGTGCAGCGTGCCGTTGAGCAGGGCAAACAGCGAAGACTTGCCTGCGCCGTTGCGCCCGACCAAGCCCACGTGCTCTGCGGGATTGATGGTGGCGTTGACACTGTCGAGCACCACTTTGGTGCCTCGGCGCAGGGTGACGTTTTTCAGAGTAATCATCAGCAGCGAGAAAAAGTGCACCCGCAGACGTTGTACATCTTGCGGGTGTTTAAAAAATGGATAGCGCCTAGCGTAGTAGGTATAAGCGCTAGAGGCCAAAAAGGCCTGTAGTCACCAGCCGTGCTTCAGGCCCGGTGGGGACGTGCTTATTGTGCCGTGCGTTGTTGCTGGGCCAGCAACTCCTGCCGGGTGACCAGCAGCACGGCGTCTTCGCCCACGCTGGTGTCCAGCCAGTAGACCAGCAGCTCGGGGAAGGCGGCTTCAAAGAAGGGGCGTTCGTTGCCAATTTCCAGCACCAGCACGGCGTCTTCGGTCATGCAGGCCGGTGCGTCGGCCAACAACTGGCGGATGAAGTCCATACCATCGGTGCCACCGGCCAGCGCCAATTCCGGCTCGGCCAGGTATTCGGCGGGCAACTTGGCCATGCTGTCGGCGTTGACGTAGGGCGGGTTGCACAAAATCAAGTCCCACGGGCCGGGCACTTTCGACAGGCCATCGGTTTCCACCAGCGTCACGCGTTCTTGCAGGCCGTGTTTGTCGACATTGATGCGGGCGACGGCCAGCGCGTCGGTGGACAGATCGGCGCCGGTCACCTGAACTTCCGGGTAGGCCATGGCGGCCAGGCATGCCAGCGAGCCGTTGCCGGTGCACAAGTCCAGCACGTGCTTGGTTTTGTCGCTCAAGAAGTGGTCGATGGAGCCATCGGCCAGCAACTCCGCAATAAAGCTGCGCGGCACGATGGAGCGCTCGTCCACATAAAAAGGCACACCCATCAGCCATGCCTCATGGGTCAAATACGCGGCAGGTTTGCGGCTGGCGATGCGTTCTTTAAAAAGCGTAGCTACCTGCGCTTGCTGCTCGGGCGTTACAGGCTGATTTTCTACAGAGTCTTCATCCTCACCCAGGGGGGCGTCAATCGGCAGGCCCAGCTGCCACAGCACCAGCCAGATGGCTTCTTCTTCGGCATTGGCCGTGCCGTGGCCAAAGCCCACGCCAGCCTGGGTCAGGCACTGTGCGCCGGTGGTGATGAGGGCGCCTACGGTGGCGCCGTGGGGCAGGGTGTAAGCGTGGCTCATGCGGCGGCTCCTTCGGTGGCGGCTGCGGTTTGCAGCTTGGCGTGCAGGTGCTCCAGCATGCGACGGTAAATGTTGGTCAGTGGTTCCACGTCGGCCAGCACAATGTGCTCATTGATTTTGTGGATGGTGGCGTTGGGTGGCCCCAGCTCAATGACCTGGGGGCAGACCTTGGCAATAAAGCGGCCATCGCTGGTGCCGCCGCTGGTCGACAGCTCGGTCTCCAGGCCGGTTTCGGCGCGGATGGCAGCTTGTGCGGCTTCCACCAGATCACCGGGCGTGGTCAGGAACGGCTCGCCCGAGAGGCTCCAGGTCAGGTCGTATTCGAGCGCGTGCCTGTCGAGTACGGACTTGACGCGCTGCTTGAGGGTCTCGGCCGTGTTCTCGGTGCTGTAGCGGAAGTTGAAGTCAATCACCACCTCGCCGGGAATCACATTCGAGGCGCCCGTGCCGCCGTGGATGTTGCTGATTTGCCAGCTGGTGGCAGGAAAAAAGGCATTGCCCTGATCCCACTCCATAGCCGCCAACTCAGTCAGCGCAGGCACCGCCTGGTGGATGGGGTTGCGCGCCAGCTGGGGGTAGGCAATGTGGCCTTGCACGCCTTCCACGGTCAGGCGGCCACTGAGCGAGCCACGGCGACCATTTTTGATCATGTCACCGGTCTGCTTGACGGCGGTGGGCTCGCCCACAATGCACCAGTCCAAGCGCTCGCCGCGCGCGCTGAGCGCTTGGCAGACGATTTTGGTGCCGTCATGGCCGGGGCCTTCTTCATCGCTGGTCAGCAAAAAGGCAATGTCCAGCTGGGTGCTGGCGTTGGCGGCCAAAAAGTCTTCCACCGCCACAATGAAAGCAGCGATGGAGGTTTTCATATCGCTGGCGCCGCGCCCAAACAGCTTGCCATCGTGGTAGGTGGGGGTGAATGGCGGGCTGCTCCACTGCTCCACAGGGCCGGTGGGCACCACATCGGTGTGGCCCGCAAAAACCAAAGTTTTGGCGTGGGGCAGGCCGGTGCGGCGCACGGCCCACAGGTTGTGCACGTGAAAGTGATCGGGGCCGCTGTCCATGCGTTCGCACTGAAAGCCTAAAGCGCTCAAACGCGTCGCCAGAAGCTCAAGGCAGCCAGCGTCGTCGGGGGTGATGGAGGGGCGGCTGATCAGTTGCTCAGCCAGTTGCAGGGTGCGAGACATGAGAGATATCCAATTGGGGCTACACCTTCTGTGTAGCCGTGCCCCAGGTCTGCACCTGGAGCTTTATGTTTTAAGGCCTGTGTTGAGCAGCAGGTCACCAAACTCAGGCAGGGCTGGCACTTCTGCGGCCAATACCGGAGCGGCCGCCTCTGCGCGGCTGGTGTGTGCGGTATTTTGGGGGGCATTTTGCAGGCGCCACATCAAATTGGTGGGCGAGTCTGCATTGGCCAAGCCTTCATTACGGTCAATTGTGCCACTGGTGATCAGGCGTGCCAGGTCTTCTTCAAAGGTTTGCGAGCCTTCGGCCATGGACTTTTCCATGTTGTCGCGCACGCCAGAAAAGTCGCCTTTCTCGATCAGCTCCGACACCAGCTTGGTGTTGAGCAGCACTTCCACCGCCGGGACGCGGCTGCCAGCAGGGGTGCGCAGCAGGCGCTGGGTGACCACGGCCTTGAGCGACGAGGACAGATCGCCCAGCATGGTGGCGCGCACTTCGACTGGGTAAAAGCTCAAAATGCGGTTGAGGGCGTGGTAGCTGTTGTTGCCGTGCAGCGTGGCCAGCACCAGGTGGCCCGATTGTGCATAGGCAATCGCGGCCGACATGGTTTCGCGGTCACGGATTTCACCAATCAAAATCACATCGGGCGCCTGGCGCAGCGCATTTTTCAAGGCAATTTGCAGTGACTGGGTATCAGAACCGACTTCGCGCTGGTTGACGATGGAGCGCTTGTTGCGGAACTGAAATTCAATCGGGTCTTCGATGGTCAGGATGTGGCCGGTGCGCTGTTCATTGCGGCTGTCAATCATGGCCGCCAAGGTGGTGCTTTTGCCCGAGCCAGTAGCGCCCACCACCAAAATCAGCCCCCGTTTTTGGAGGATGAGTTCATCCAGAATCGGCGGCAGGCTCAAATCTTGGAGTTTGGGCACTTGCTGCGAAATAAAGCGCACAACCACGGCCACCGAGCCACGCTGGCGCATGGCGCTGATGCGAAAACGGCCCACGCCTTGCAAAGGGACGGCCATATTCAGCTCGCCGCTCTCTTGCAGCGTTTCCATGTCTTGGGGCTTGACCACCTCGGCCAGCAAAGCGCGCGGAGCATCGGGGGGTAACAACTGGCTGTTGATGGGCACGCATTCCCCATCAATTTTGATCAGCGCGGGGGAATTGGCGGACAGGTAAACGTCCGATGCCTTCTTCTCAGCCATCAGCCGCAAAATGCGCTCCATCATGCTCATGCAATCAGCCTTTGTTGTAGAAAAAAAGGAAGGGGTGGGTTTCGCTTGAGATGCAGAGTCTGCCGCAAAACGAGCGATTGCCATGCAAAAAAGCCGAACCCAGGGGCTCGGCTTTGGATGATACGTATCAAACCTGCATCAACAGGCCACTCTGCAGGGCGTTTTAGTCGCGCAGCAAGTCGTTCAAGCTGGTGGTGGAGCGGGTTTTGGCATCCACGGTCTTGACGATGATGGCGGCGTACATGGAGTAGTCCTTGCCATCCTTGGTCTTCTTGGGCAGGTTGCCCGAGACCACCACGGAGCCTGCAGGCACGCGGCCATAAGTGATTTCGCCGGTTTCGCGGTTGAAGATGGGGGTGGATTGGCCGATGTACACGCCCATGGAGATCACGGAGTTCTCTTCCACAATCACACCTTCCACCACTTCGGAGCGTGCGCCGATGAAGCAGTTGTCTTCAATGATGGTGGGGTTGGCTTGCAGGGGCTCGAGCACACCGCCCAGGCCCACGCCACCGGACAGGTGCACGTTCTTGCCTACTTGCGCGCAAGAGCCCACCGTGGCCCAGGTGTCCACCATGGTGCCTTCATCCACGTAAGCGCCGATGTTCACGTAGGAAGGCATCAGGATGGCGCCCTTGGCAATGAAGGAACCACGGCGCGCCACGGCAGGCGGCACCACGCGTACGCCGGTGGCGGCAATGTCGGCCTCGGACATGCCTTCGTACTTGGTGGGCACTTTGTCGAAGAAACTCAGATCACCGGCTTGCATGAGCTTGTTGTCGTTCAGGCGGAACGACAGCAGCACGGCCTTCTTGAGCCATTGGTGCACGGTCCACTGACCGACGCCTTCGCGCGAGGCAACGCGCAATGTACCGTTGTTCAAAGCATTCAGCGCGTATTCAACGGCTTCCACCACTTCCTGGGGGGCGGACTTGGCAGAGATCTGCGCACGGTTGTCCCAGGCTTGGTCGATGATTTGTTGCAGTTGTTGGGTCATAACAATGATTTACTTGACGTTCTTTTGAATGAAATCCGCGATGCGCTGAGCTGCCTCGACGCACTCTGCCGTCTCGGCCACCAGGGCCAAGCGTACACGTTGCGCACCGGGGTTGTAGCCATGCACATTTCGTGCCAAATAGCTGCCGGGCAGCACGGTGACATGGGTGTGCGCAAACAGCTCGCGCGCAAATTCGGTCTCACTCATGCCTAGGGCGTCGGGAATGCGGGGCCACAGGTAAAAACCGGCATCGGGCAGGCGCACGTCCATGACCGGCTCCAAGATGGGCATCACAGCGGCAAACTTTTCCTTGTACAGCGCTCGGTTGTGCACCACATGCGCTTCATCCGACCACGCAGCGATGGAGGCGTGCTGGATGGGCAGGCCCATGGCACCACCGTGGTAGGTGCGGTAGAGCAAAAAGGATTGCAGCAACCGGGCATCGCCCGCAACAAAGCCGCTGCGCAGGCCCGGCACATTGCTGCGCTTGGACAGGCTGGTGAACGCCACCAGATTGCGAAAATCATGGCGACCCAGCTTCACGGCGGCTTCCAAACCACCCAGCGGCGCCTCATCGCGGAAGTAGATTTCGCTGTAGCACTCGTCAGAGGCAATCACAAAACCATAGCGGTCCGACAGATCAAAAAGCTTTTTCCACTCCTGCAGCGGCATCACCGCCCCTGTAGGGTTGCCGGGCGAGCACACATACATCAGCTGGGTCTTGGCCCAGACATCGGCAGGCACGCTGTCCCAGTCCACTGCAAAGTTGCGTGCGGGGTCGCTGGCCACAAAGTAAGGCGTAGCGCCTGCCAGCAGCGTCGCGCCTTCGTAGATTTGGTAGAAGGGGTTGGGGCACAGCACGGTGGCACCGGGCTGGCTGGGGTCGACGATGGTTTGCGCAAAGGAGAACAGCGCCTCGCGCGAGCCGTTGACGGGCAGCACCTGCGTGGCTGCATCGACCGTGATGCTATAGCGGCGCTGCAACCAGTCGCTACATGCTTGGCGCAAGCGTATATCGCCCGCGGTGGCAGGGTAATTGGCCAGACCGCTGAGGTTGTCGGTCAGGCTGGTTTGGATGAAAGCGGGCGTGGCATGGCGTGGCTCACCAATACCAAGGCTGATAGGGCGCAGCTGTGCGGCAGGCGTGACCCCCGCAAAGAGCTGACGCAGCCGCTCAAAAGGGTAGGGCTGAAGGTGTTGGAGCAGGGGATTCATGATCTAAATATTATGTGCTGAGTTGCGCAATCTCCCTGAGCTTTATGCGTGATATCAGCTTTGTGAATGCAGAAATTGCATGGATTGACCTGGTAGCTTTCACGCGCATTACGTCCCTGCCTAGGACAACTCCCGAGGCACCATTCCTACAGCAACGGTACAAACCTTTGGACACATTGATACAAAGTAGGGCGGGGTAATGCAAAAACCAATGCTTGGGATACTCAGGCGCTGCAAACTGGGCTGGAAGCTGGCACTGTTGGCCTTCAGCGGGCTGCTGGTCATGGCAGTGCTGTGGGGCGGTGCCTACGCGGCTTTCGATGCGCAGATGCAGCTGGGCATAGCCCTGGCCGGTGTGTTGTGGTTTTTGTATGTGGTGTACAGCGTGCACCGCAACATCTCCGCAGAAATGGCGCGGCTGCTGTCTGCAATGGAGCAGGCCGCCCACGGCAATCTGACGCACCGCATTACCGCCAGCAGCAACGATGAACTGGGCGAGATGGCCAAGTTGCTGGATAGCATGGTGGTTGCGTTGTCGAGCATGGTGGCTGAAATTCGCAGCAATGCCGCCTTGGTGACGCAAGCGGGGCACACGCTGACGCAAGACAACCGCGCACTGGCAGAGCGCACGGAGTTGCAGGCCACCAACGTGGCGCAGACCGTGGTGAGTGTGGAGCAGGTGACGGCAGTGGTGCAAAACAATGCACAAGCTGCCGCCGAAGCAGACCGCTACACCCACCTATTGCGCAAGGTGGTCGAGCAGGGCAGCGGCGTGATGGAGCAGGCCGTGCAGTCGGTGGAGGCGATTGAGCGCGGCGCGGGCCGCATGTCCGAGATCATTGCGGTGATTGATGGCATCGCTTTCCAAACCAATATCTTGGCCTTGAACGCAGCGGTGGAAGCCGCACGGGCAGGCGAGCAAGGCCGGGGCTTTGCGGTGGTGGCCTCTGAGGTGCGCAGCTTGGCGCAGCGCTCAGCAGAAGCCTCCAAGGAAATCCGGGTGCTGATTGAAGCGTCGGTGCAGCAGGTGGCCAGCAGCACACGCCTGATTCGCCAGGCAGGCCAAGGCATGCAGCAAGTGGCAGAGGGGATTCGCAGCGTGGCGGGGCATGTGGAGGCCATCTCCGACTCGGGCAATGCCCAAGGCACAGGCCTGCAGCAGATCAACCAGGCCGTGCACGGCATTGACCAAGTGACGCAAGAGAACGCACAGATGGTGCGCCACGTGGTGCAAGAGGCCCAGGCGCTGGAGCAGCGCGCGGCCACCTTGTCGGAAGCGGTGGAGCGCTTTCGGCTGCAGCAGGGCACGGCCGTGGAAGCGGTGGCGCTGGTAGAGCGCGCGGTGGCGCTGCGCCGCATGGGCATGCCGCTGGAGCAATACTGGCTGGCGCTGACCAACCCCCAGCAGCCTTTTCACGACCGCGATATGTATGTGTTTGTGCTGGATTCTTCAGGCCGCTATCTGGCGTTTGGTGGCAATCCCGCCAAGCGCGGCAGCCGTGTGCAGGATGTCAACGGTGTGGATGGCGATGCGCTGCTCAGCGCCATCATTGCGCAAGCCGAGGCTGGACCAGGCTGGGTGGAGTATGACTTTTCCAACCCCATCACCGGCCAGGTGCAGGCCAAGATGTCTTACGTCTGCAAACAAGACGGCGTGTATCTGGGCTGCGGGGTGTACAAGCGTTTTGCAGGCTAGTTCACGCCGCCACGCTCCGTCTGGCTTGTGCACGGCACTGCGTGCCTGAAACGCGGCGGTTTTAGAGACAGAGGCGGTGGCAGCCACCCACTTGAATAAAGTATAAAAATAGCTTCTAGCGCTTATGGAATAAGCGTCAGAGGCTATTTTTTTGATACCGCTTTTTTTGCACGACGACAGCCGTGCCCGCCTGCGTTCCCGCTCTGGCCGTCGTTAGTCTTTATGGCCGCGCAGGCCACGCGCTTTGGCCAGGGCGGCGGCAATCGCCGCTTTTTTGTCGGGCACCACCTCGGGCACAGGGGCGGTAGCCTGTGCATTCGCGTTGATGCCGTCCTCAGCGATGCCCTGCGCTTGCAAGCGTTGCTGGCGGGCGTGATAGCGCTGTTTGGCGTGCGCGGCCTGTCCGGGCGACCAGGCCTCCCAGCCAGTGTGCTCCCCACTCACGACTTCCAGCTCAATACAGTCAACCGGGCATACGGGAATGCACAGCTCGCAGCCAGTGCAGTGCTGCGGCATGACAGTGTGCATGAGCTTGTTGGCACCCAAAATGGCATCGGTAGGGCAAGCCTTGATGCACAGCGTGCAGCCAATGCACCAGTTCTCGTCAATGCGCGCCAGCGTGAGCGGGCCTTCAATGCCAAATTTCGGGTTGAGTGCCGTGGCTGCTTGCCCGGTGATGGCTGCCAAGCGCGCAATGCCTTCAGCACCCCCCGGGGGACATTGGTTGATGGGGACGCCTTCGTGTGCAATCGCTTGCGCGTAGCGGGCGCAGTCGGGGTAGCCGCAGCGTGTGCACTGCGTTTGCGGCAGGGCGGCATCAATGGAAAAAGCCAGTCCGGTGAGGACTGGCTTAGAGGTGAACTCAGGCATTCAGTCTAGCGGCCACCACGTCGGCGCTTGCTGGAGGCGGGCGCAGACCTGGCGGTGTTGGGAGTATGAGGGGGGGAGTGTTGCGCAATTTGCGGTGCTGCGTCTTCTGCCAGCACCAATTCCCCATCGTTGACGGGCGCGCTATCGGCCTCGGGTGCGGGGTGGTGGGCGTAAATAAAGCCACGCACTTTGGGGTAGACCATGTCGCGCCAGCGGCGGCCGCTGAAAATGCCGTAGTGGCCGGCACCCATCACGTCGTATTGCAGGCGCAAATGGGCGGGAATGTTGGCACACAGATCTTGGGCTGCATGGGTTTGGCCTGAGCCGGAGATGTCGTCCAGCTCGCCTTCAATGGTGAACAGTGCCGTCGTCGTGATGTCTTGAGGCCTGACGCGCTCCAGCGTGCCGTCCGGCGCACGCACATCCCAGGTGCCGTTGACCAAGCTGAAGTCTTGGAACACGGTCTGGATGGTCTCCAGGTAGTAATTGGCATCCATGTCCAGTACAGCGTTGTACTCGTCGTAGAACTTGCGGTGCTGCTCCGCGCTGGCGTCGTCGCCTTTGACCAGATCCTTGAAATAGTCGTAGTGGCTGCTGGCGTGGCGGTCGGGGTTCATGGCCACAAAGCCGGTGTATTGCAAAAAGCCGGGGTAAACGCGGCGGCCTGCACCGGGGTAGTTGTTGGGCACGCGGTGGATGACGTTGTTCTCAAACCACTCAAAGCTGCGCTGCGTGGCCAGGTGGTTGACCGAGGTGGGTGATCTGCGCGCATCAATCGGGCCGCCCATCATGGTCATGGACAGCGGTGTGGTTTCACCGCGGCTGGCCATCAGCGAAATAGCGGCCAGCACCGGCACCGTGGGTTGGCACACGCTGATGACGTGGCAATTGCCGTATTGCTTTTGCAGGTAGCGGATGAAGTCTTGGACGTAGTTGATGTAGTCGTCCAGATGAAATTCACCCTCTTCCTGGGGCACCAGGCGGGCATTCTTCCAGTCGGTGATAAAGACTTTTTGGTCGCTGAGCAGGCTTTTGACGGTGTCACGCAGCAAGGTAGCGTAATGGCCCGACAGGGGGGCAACCACCAGCACAGGCGGCTGGGTGAGCAGCGTATCTAGGGTTTTGGGGTCATCCGAGAAGCGCTTGAAACGGCGCAGCTCGCAAAACGGCAAATCCATCTCCACGCGTTCCATGATGGTCACGTTCACGCCATGGACGGGTACGGACGCAATCCCGAATGCTGGTTTTTCGTAGCCCTTGCCCAAGCGGTAAAACAGATCAAACCCTGCGGAGATGCGCTGTGAGAAGGGGCTTTGCGATAGCGGCAGCAAAGGGTTGGTGTAGAGCTTGGCAGTGGCTTGCGCGAAGTCCGCGAACGGTTCAAGCAAGGCACGTTGGGTTTCGTAAAGCTGGTAGAGCATGGCGGGCGATCTCGTTATGTTGCAGTGCAATATAGCAGCATGCGTCTACGAAAAGAAACAGCGTTTTTCTTGATGAGGAGTCGCCGTAGTGACAAAAACCTGTGCGCAGCGGCGCAGGCTTTTGTAGGAGAGAAGTGGCTGCAAGGCGCATTCTCCGGCGCAGGCCTGCTATCAGTTGGTAGCAATCGCCTAAAAAAATAGCTGCTTGCGCATGATTTGCAATGTTTTCAAATACATAGGTGTCTGAAAACCAATGAAATCAAGCGCAAGCAGCTATGGTTTTTGAGTATTTTAAGAAAACTTCTTAATCTGCCGTCGATCCATCAGGCCGCGTATTGGCAATTTTTGACACTTCCCGCGCCGACAAATGCTTGAGCTTGTGGTCGCTCCACACTTGGCGCCAGCGGCGGGCGCCGGCCAAACCGTGGCGCAAGCCCAGCATGTGGCGGGCAATGCTGTACCAGTGCGTGTCGTGCTCGCGTGCTTCGCGCTCCATGTAGTCGACCATGGCCGCCTCAATGCTCTGGTGGGTGTGCTCGGAAGGGGCTGCGCCAAAATACAGTTCATCCCAATGGCTCATCCACCAAGGGTTGTGATACGCCTCTCGGCCAATCATGACGCCGTCCACCCGTTGCAGTTGTTCCTGCACCACTTCATCGGTCTTGATGCCACCGTTGATGGCAATCGTCAGATGCGGGAATTCGCGCTTGAGTTGGGCCACGATCTCATAGCGTAGCGGCGGAATGTCACGGTTTTCCTTGGGCGACAGGCCCTGCAGCCAGGCATTGCGGGCGTGGACAATAAAGACTTCGCAGCCCGCTTCGGCCACGGTGCCCACAAAGTCGCGTACAAAGTCGTAGCTTTCGATCTTGTCGATGCCAATGCGGTGCTTGACGGTCACGGGAAGGCTGACCGCATCGCGCATGGCCTTGACGCCATCGGCCACCAGGCTGGCTTCGTTCATCAAGCAGGCACCAAATGCGCCGCGTTGTACGCGCTCGCTGGGGCAGCCGCAGTTCAGGTTGATCTCGTCATAACCCCAGTCCTGGCCAATTTTGGCGGCTTTGGCCAAGTCGGCTGGCTCGCTGCCGCCTAACTGCAGGGCCACGGGGTGCTCTTCCACGTTAAAGCGCAAATGGCGAGCCTGGTCGCCATGAATCAGGGCGCCGGTGGTGATCATCTCGGTATAGAGCAGGGTGTGCTTGGACAGTAGGCGGTGCAAATAGCGGCAATGGCGATCCGTCCAGTCGAGCATCGGCGCGACAGACATGCGCCAAGGCGATGCAAGGTCTTGTTTTGTTTGTGGTTGTTGTTGATTCATTGGCATTTTTGGCTGTCTGTAGCACCGTGCGTAGCACCCTGAAAAACGCCTGAAAAACCTGATTTTCCTTGGTCGGGGCTGCAGTCAGTGCTACGAATGATGCTTGTAGCACTGGGCACCATGGGAACCATATCGGCAAGAAAGCGTGTGGATGGATCTACCGCGTACACGGCACAGATTCGCCTTAAAGAGCAAGGCGTTATTGTGCACACAGAAGCGCAGACCTTCACGAAGAAGGCTTTGGCACAGGCTTGAATGAAACGCCGTGAGGCGGTGCTCTACGACCCCGCGATGGACTGGCACCGGGTGGTCATCTGTAACCTTTTTCCTCAAGCCATCCATTTTTGGTGAGGCGCAGGCTGCCAATAGGCAGGTAGTTGCGGCTTTCTTCAGGTGCGCAGCCCTTTCTGAACTGGGTGGCCTGCATGTGAGGGGCTTGCTTGCTCTTTTGCCCACGCCCTTATGCATCGCGTTGCCAGAAACCATCAGCCTTCTCAAGGCCAAGCGCCAACGCTTTGCGGATAAATGCTGTCGGTGTCTCGTCCAAGCACATTGGGCAAAAAATTGGCGGTGTGGTCGGGGTACAGCTTGCGTAGCGCCTCGATCTCTGGGGGCAGCCACGGATGCCTCTTACTCATTCATAAAGTGCTCCAGAAAAGAAAAAGCCCGCGCAGTGAACCGCCCCGGGTTTTGA
>NZ_DLTI01000035.1:0-11699 GCF_002501455.1 Comamonas sp. UBA7840
CTTCTGGATGGAAATCAACAATCAAAGCTATTGGCGCAGCGTTTACAGAGTATTTGGCTTTGTAAATCGCTGAAATAAAGGCCGAGCAAGCGCAAGCCGCTCTCATTTTCTAAGTACATATGCCCTATCTCGGTACCTTGGTGGAGTGGAACGATCAACGTGGCTTCGGCTTTATTCAGGCCGATGCAGGTGGTGAGCGTATGTTTGTCCACATCAGCGCATTTCAGCCAAAGCCCATGCCCCCAGCGCGGCCGTATGTGGGGCAGCGTGTGGAGTTTGCGGTAGGGATAGACAACGGGAAAAAGCGGGCCCAGCAAGTGGTGTGGCGGCAAGGCGTTCGCTCGACCGGTACAAAAGTGTCACGGCGTGCTGCTGCGCCTGCACCGCAGGGTAGCCGACGTAGCGAATCTGTGAGTCCTAGTAACGCAGCGGGCACTTACTTGTCGATATTTGCTTTTATTGCAGTGTTTCTGCTGGTGGCGTTGCTGTGGGGCGTTCCGCGCTGGGTGGCTTCGCTGTATGCGGTGATGAGCCTGATCGCTTTTTTCGCCTACTGGAAAGACAAAGTGGCTGCCCAGGCTGGCCATTGGCGCACGCCCGAGTCGACTTTGCACAGCTTGGCTGTGCTGGGTGGTTGGCCAGGCGCACTCTTGGCGCAGCAGTGGTTGCGCCATAAAAGCAGCAAGGCGCAATTTCGAAGCATTTTCTGGTTGACGGTTGGGCTGAACGTGACTGCGTTTGTGTGGCTGCATTCCCCGTGGGGGCGTGACTGGTTGCCTGCGCTGCAGGTTTGAGTGCGGTTTTCTGCAAAATTCTTTGCAGGTTTGCACCAAGCAAATGCGCAAGCATCAGGTTTGGGCGCGGTTGGTAAGTGGATGCAGCCGCTGTTGTGAAAAGAACTTACCGGTCTTTGAAAAAACGCCCTAGCACCACGGGTGCATCCGGCAATTCATCCGCAGCGGTTGTACGTGCGCTGTGGGTATCGCGCGGGAAATGTTCGGCCAGTAGCTCAGATACGCGTTGCAGCGTGCGCTCCATGCCGTCGGCGTAGGCATGGTTTTGAAAAGATTGCTGCATGTCTTGCACCAAGGCATCCCAGGTGGATTGAGGAACGGCCCGTGCTGCAGCACGGTCCGCAATGATTTCAATCGCATGGTCGGCCAGCAGCAGATAAATCAGCACGCCGTTGTTGTGCGCGGTGTCCCATATGCGCAGTTTGCCAAACAGGGCCACTGCGCGTTCGCGTGCACTGGCTCCGCGCCAGATGTAGCTGTAGGGCAGGCCACCTTCCACGCACAGGCGAATTTGCCCGGTATGCAAAGACTCGCTGGCGGTCACAGCACGTTCTAGACGTAGCAAGACTTCGGGCGGAAAGGTGCGGTGTACCTGGCCCTCGCTCCAGCGGTGGCGCCACAGGCGTGCGAGTTTTTGCATCAGTGTTGCCATGAACTACCAACTCCCTGAGGCGCCGCCGCCCCCAAAACTGCCACCGCCGCCAGCGCTGAAACCACCGCCGCCGCCAAATCCGCCACCACCAGAGCCTCCACCACCTATATAGGGGCCACCACCACCGCTGGAGCTGTTGGCCAGCAAGGTGACCAGCAGTGCCACCACTGCGGCCACCAAGGCCAGCAAGATGCTGGCAGTCAGTATGAAAGCCAAGACACCTGCGCCGCCGCCCACGATGAGCGAGCCGAGTTTGTTGCCGAAAATACGGCGGATGATGGGGCCAATCACCATCACTCCAAAAAACAGAAAGATGGCTGCGCCCTCCAGGCCCACACCTGCCACCTTGTTGCTGGCGGGTGCAGAGGGCGCCGGTAACTGCTCACCGGCAATCCGTGCGGCGATCTGGTCGAGGGCCGCCAAAATGCCTGCGGCATAGTCGTTTTGACGAAAATGCGGCGCCATTTGCTGCTCAATGATGCGTGATGCCGCCAAATCAGGAATGGCGCCTTCCAGGGCACGGGCCACTTCCATGCGCATGCGGCGGTCATCTTTGGCGATCACCACCAGCAGGCCATCGCCCACGTCTTTGCGGCCAATCTTCCATGTGCTGGCCACGCGGTGTGCGTAGGGTGCAATGTCTTCCGGCGCGGTGGTGGGCACCATCAACACCACGATCTGAGAGCCTGATTTTTCCTCAATGGCACGCAGGCGTGACTCGATGGTGGTGGCCTGCTGCGCAGTGAGGGTGTGCGTTTGGTCAATCAGGCGTGCCGTGAGCGCAGGCACCGGCAGCAAGGGCTGCGCAAGTGCCATGTGCGCAGGCCAAAAAAATGCAAGAAAGAGAGCTGCTAGCGCTTGCCAGATGTGCGTAAAAGCCATATTTTGTTCCTGAAAAGGAAGGCGGCCACCCCAGGCCGTCGGGCTTTATTTGCTGCCAAAGTCCACGGTTGGTGGGCGCGCAATCTCTGCTTCGTTTTGCACGGTGAAATTGGGCTTGGCCTTGTAGCCAAACACCATGCCTGTCAGGTTGGTGGGAAAGCTGCGCGCGAGCACGTTGTATTGCTGCACCGATTGGATGTAGGCATTGCGGGCCACGGTGATGCGGTTTTCCGTGCCTTCCAGCGTGACGCGCAAGTCACGGAAGGCTTGGTTGGCTTGCAGTTGCGGGTATTGCTCAGCCACCACCATCAAGCGTGACAGGGCGCTGGAGAGCTCGCCTTGCGCTTGCTGAAATTTGTCAAAGGCAGCGGGATCGTTGATCAACTCCGGGGTGGCTTGGATCGACGTGGCTTTGGAGCGTGCCTCAATCACCTTGGTCAGCGTTTCTTGCTCAAAGTTGGCTTCTCCCTTGACCGATGCCACGATGTTGGGCACCAAGTCTGCTCGGCGCTGGTACTGGTTGAGTACCTCGCTCCATTTGGATTTGGTGTCTTCGTCCAAGCGCTGGAAATCGTTGTAGCCGCAGCCCGTGAGTGCCGTGGCCATGAGCAAAATCGCAAGCAGGCGCTTCATGTTCAATCCCTTGTCTTGGTGTGATCTATGGGCCGTATTGTGCGGGCCCGGTATGGTAGCAATATGTAGGGCAACGACGTGCAAAGCAAGGCGGGTTGCGGTTATCTTTGCGCGCTACATCGTGACAAATACCAAAGGTAGGTGGGTATGGATGACATCGTAAAACAAGCATTGGCCAAGTGGCCCAATGTGCCTGACTGCTGGGGCTGGCTGGGGCTGGACATGCGCGGCAATTGGTGGCTGCGCGATGGGGACGCCCAAGCGCAGGGGCTGTTTCCCCACAGCAAAGGCAGCCGCCTGGAGCACGAGAAGCTGCTGGCGTTTATTGGCCGCAATTACGAAGCCACTGCCCAGGGCCATTGGTTTTTTCAGAATGGCCCACAACGTGTCTATGTGGAATTAGAAAGCGCACCCATGGTGTGGCGTGTGCATGCAGGTGCCTCCGTGGTCGCGCACACGGGTCAGCCTGTGCAGCAGGTACAACAATGCTTGATGGATGAGCACGGCCATGTGTACCTGCAATGCGATGGCGTGCTGGGCATCGTGCACACCCAAGACGTAGTGCATGCGGCAGATGCCGTAGAGGCTGGGGTCTGGCAGCTGGAGGATGTTGCAGCGGCAGATTTGCCTCAGCGTTTTGGTTTTGTGCGCAGCCCGCAGCAGGTCCAGGCGCAGGTTTAGTGCCAGCAAGGCCACGCATCACGCATACAAAAAAGGACCCAGAGGGTCCTTTTTTCGTGGATTGGCAGCCTTTTACTTGGCGTCGCCCTCTTTGGCTTCAGGCTGTGGCTCGGGGAAGTTGGCACCCCCAGCGTTCGCCATGAAAGCCACGGCGCGGGAGATTTCCAGATCATTGAATTCGCCACCGCCTTGGGGGGCCATGGCGTTCTTGCCCTTCAGTGCCGATTGCACCAGGGCTTCAAACCCTTGGCCCAAACGGGGGGCCCATGCCGCAGCATCACCAAACTTGGGTGCGCCAGACACGCCTGTTGCGTGGCATGCCGCGCACTGGCCCTTGTATACGTCTTCACCACCCCGCAGAGGGCGGTTGGCATCACGAATTTCAATAGAGCCAATCTTTTGAATGCGCTGTGCCTGGGCCAGCTCATGCATGCCAACGCCCGCACCCGTTTTGGGGGCGGAGCCCACAAAGTTCACCAGGCCGATGATCAAAATCACGGGCAAGATGAAAGCGAGTACAACCGTAATCAGCAGTTGCTTGGAGTTCTTGATGGGGCCGGTGTGGCCTTCTTCGTGGTGCTTGTCGCTCATGGCGTCCTCTGGTTATCGGGGGCGGGAAAAACCAACGGCGGATTATATCGAGCGCCTATTTTTTACTCTGTGCCACAGCGGCCGTTTGGCGTGCACTGTGGTACAGAGTTGACGCAACTCAACGATTGGTGACTTCTTGCTTGCCAAGGCTGGCTTCTGACCAGCCGCCACCCAATGCTTTGTAGAGATTGATTTGGTTGAGTTGCTGTGCCAGTCGCACTTGAACGTCCGCTTGCTCCAGTGCAAACAGCGAGCGCTGTGCATCCAGCAGATCCAGATAGCTGGCTACGCCGTTGCGGTAACGAAGATCCGACAAGTAAAAGCGCTTGCGCTCGGCCTCTGCCTGTGCGGCTTGGGCGCGTGCTTGCTCGGCCAAGGTGGTGCGGCCAGCCAGGGCGTCTGAGACTTCCTTGAAGCCTGTCTGGATGCTCTTCTCATACTGGGCCACAGCGATTTCGCGCGCAGCTTTGGCAGAAGCCAGATTGGCGCTCAAGCGCCCAGCGGTGAAGATGGGCAGATTGAGCGTAGGCCCAACGTTAAACCCCCAAGTCCCAGACTTGAACAGATTGGACAGTTCATTGCTGACGCTGCCGTACTGTGCGGTGAGCGAGATGCTGGGGAAGAACGCGGCACGTGCTGCACCAATGTTGGCATTGGCGGAGATCAGCTGCTGCTCGGCTGCGCGGATGTCCGGCCGGCGCACCAGCAGGTCAGACGGCAGGCCAGCAGGGATGTCTGCCATGGGCGCTACGTTGGCCAACTTTGTGCCGGTGATGCTGGCCAAAATGTCGGCGGGCACTTGCTGGCCCAGCAACAGCGTCAGCGCGTTTTCATCCAAGGCACGTTGGCGTTGCTGCTGTGCAAAGGTGGCCAGCGCGGATTCGGTCAGAGACTCTGCTTGGCGGTAGTCGAGTTCCGATGCAAAGCCTGCGTCAAAGCGCAGCTTGGCCAGCTTGATGGACTCTTTGCGCGTCTCCACGGTGCGGCGTGAAATGTCCAGCAATTCCTCATCGGCAATCAAGGTCAGCCAGCCTTGCGCCACGCTGGTAACCAGCGTGAGCTCGTAAGCCTTACGGCCTTCATCGGTCGCAAGGTACTGAGCCAAAGCCGCTTCTTTGAGGCTGTTGATACGCCCGAAAAAATCAATTTCCCAGGCGGATATAGCCAGCCCTGCCGTGAAGGTGCTGCCCAGATCACCGGTGATTTGGTTATTACCACGGTTGGCCGACGCGATGCCTCCAACGCTAGGGAATAGCGCGGAGCGCTGAATCTGGAATTGGGCGCGGGCTTGCTCCAAATTCAGTGTGGCAATACGCAGGTCGCGGTTGTTGACCAAAGCCAAGTCAATCAGCTGCTGCAGGCGCGGGTCGGTGAAATAGTCACGCCAAGCGATGACGGAGCCCGCAACTTCCGCCGCAGCCTGGGTATAAGCCGCAGGGATCGGAGTGGCAGGGCGCTCATAGTTGGGGATGAGTGAGCAGCCAGACAAGACCGCAGCGGCGGCCAGGGCAATCAAAGATAAATGCTTAGGCATGGTGGTCCGCTCCTGCTGTGCCAGCGGAGGGCGTTGGGGTAGGGGGAGTGGCGCGCTTGTCGCTAAACAGCGTGCGTACTACGACAAAGAAGACGGGCACAAAGAAGACCGCCAGCAAGGTGCCGGTGAACATGCCTCCCAGCACGCCCGTGCCGATTGCACGCTGGCTGGCCGAGCTGGCGCCCGTAGCAATCGCCAATGGCACAACGCCGAGGCCGAACGCTAAGGAGGTCATGATGATGGGGCGGAAGCGCAGGTGGGCGGCTTCCAAGGCAGCTTCGATAATGCCTTTGCCTTCGGCCTGCAAGTCTTTAGCGAACTCAATAATCAAGATCGCATTCTTGGCCGACAAGCCAATCACCGTGATCAAGCCGACTTGGAAATACACGTCGTTTGCGTAACCGCGCATCCAAGTAGCCAGCAACACGCCAATCACGCCCAGCGGCACGACCAAAATCACTGCGAGAGGGATCGTCCAGCTTTCATACAGCGCGGCCAAGCACAGGAAAACCGCCAAGATGGCAAAGCTGTACAAGATCAGTGATTGGGAGCCTGCTTGCTTTTCTTCGTAGGACTGGCCCGTCCATTCAAAGCCGAAGCCGTCAGGCAATTGCGCAACGATGCGCTCTACTTCAGCCATGGCTTCGCCAGTGCTGTAGCCCGCTGCAGGAGCGCCGGAAAGCTTCATCGCCGGATAGCCGTTGTAGCGTACGGTCTGCTGTGCACCAATGACCCAGTTCACGGTCGCAAAAGCGGACAGTGGAACAGCCTCACCCTTGCTATTAGGGGCGGTGATCTTGAGCAAATCGGCGGGCTGCATGCGGGATGGGGCATCGGCCTGTACCACCACGCGTTGCAGTCGTCCGCGATTGGGGAAGTCGTTCACATAAGCAGAGCCCATGGCTGTTGACAGCGCGGTATTGATGCTGTCAAAACCGACACCCAAGGTATTGGCTTTGTCGCGGTCAATGTCGATGCGGATTTGGGGTGCATCTTCCAGGCCGTCAGGACGCACTTGGGACAAGATGGGGCTTTTAGCAGCCATGCCCAAGAACATGTTGCGGGCACTCACCAGGGCATCGTGCCCTAAGCTGCCACGGTCTTGCAGGCGCACCGTAAAGCCTGAGGACACGCCAAGTTCAGGAATAGGGGGGGGGCTGAGCGCGAAAATGAAGGCATCGCGCACTCCCATCATGGCACCCATGATGCGGCCTGCAACGGCATCGGCGTGCTGCCCAGGGGCGCTGCGTTCGTTCCAGTCCTTGAGGGTAATAAATGCCAGTGCGGCGTTTTGGCCTTGACCAGAGAAGCTAAAGCCAATCACGCTCACCATGCTGCTTATTTCAGGCTGCTGGAGCACAAAGCCTTCGACTTGCTTCATGACCTCCACGGTGCGTTCGGCGGTGGCACCTGCAGGAAGCTGCACGTTCACCAGCACTGTGCCTTGGTCTTCTCCTGGAAGAAAAGAGGTGGGCAAGCGGTTGTAAAGCAGCGCAACGGCAGCAATGATGGCCGCATAAATTACCAAGTAGCGCGCAGCCTTGTTAAGCATGCGTCCCACCAAGCTTTCATAGCGTTTTGCGCCCTTGGCGAAATTTCGGTTAAACCAGGCAAAAAAGCCGTTGCCTTCCAAGTGGTGGCCGGCTTCTACGGGCTTGAGCAAGGTGCCGCACAACGCGGGTGTCAGCGACAAAGCCATAAAGGCGGAGAAGCCAATAGACGCCACCATCACCGTAGCAAATTGGCGGTAAATATTGCCGGTGGATCCAGAGAAAAAAGCCAGTGGCACAAACACGGAGATCAGTACCACGGTCACGCCAATAATGGCCCCGGAGATTTGGCCCATGGCTTTGCGTGTGGCTTCCTTGGGTGGAAGGCCTTCTTCGCTCATGATGCGCTCAACGTTTTCCACCACAACAATCGCGTCGTCGACGACGATGCCAATCACGAGCACCATGCCAAACATGGTCAGCACGTTGATGGAAAAGCCCAGCGCCAGCAGCGTGGCAAATGTGCCCAGCAAAGCGATGGGGACCACAATCGTGGGGATGATGGTGTAGCGCCAATTCTGCAGAAACAGGAACATCACCAGGAACACCAAAGCCACAGCTTCCAGCAGCGTGTGTGCCACCTTGGTAATGGAGATGCTCACGAAGTTAGAGCTGTCGTAGGGGATGGAGTAGGTCATCCCTTCTGGGAAGTACTTTGACAACTCTTCCATCTTGGCGCGTACGGACGTGGCTGCCGCTAAAGCATTGCCCGATGGCGAGAGTTGAACACCGATACCCGCCGCAGGCTGGCCATTCAAACGCGCAGTGGTTGCATAGGTCTGACCGCCAATTTCAATGCGGGCAACGTCTTTCAAGCGTACAGCGGCGCCCGTCGTGTTGGCGCGCAAAATGATGTTGCCAAACTCTTCCGGGGTAGAGAGTTGTCCGCGAACGGTCACTGTCGCCGTAATGCCCTGCCCTGCGATGCCTGGCAGGTCGCCGATAGCGCCGGATGACACTTGCGCGTTTTGTGCACGAATCGCGGCGATGACTTGGGCGCTGGAGAGTTGGAAACCTTCCAGTTTGGCAGGGTCAATCCAGACGCGCATCGCTTGCTCGGAGCCAAACAGTTGAACTTGGCCGATGCCCTCAATACGCTGAATTTCCGGCACTACGTTGCGCGAGGCATAGTCGCCGATGCGCACCACATCCCAGTCTGGGTTGGATGAGGACAGCAGCGAAAACAGCAAAAAGTTGGAGGCAGATTTGTCAACTTTGACGCCTTGCTGCGTGACGGCCGAAGGCAAACGAGGAGTGGCGCGCGACAAGCGGTTTTGCACGTCCACCTGGGCCATTTCTGGATCGGTGCCTTGCTCAAAGCTGATGGTGACGGAGCCTGTGCCGTTGGATTGGGCAACGGACTCCATGTAGAGCAGGCCAGTCGCACCGTTCATCTCCCGCTCAATCACAGAGAGCACACTGTCTTCAAGGGTCTGTGCAGAGGCGCCGGGGTACACCGCGCTCACTACAATGGCGGGGGGTGCAACCGGAGGGTATTGCGCAATCGGTAATTGGGTGATGGAGACGGCTCCTACCACCATGATGAAAAGCGCAACCACCCACGCGAAGATGGGGCGCTCAATAAAAAATTTAGCCATGTGACAGAGTCCTTATTTACTTGGCTTGAGCGCTGGGTTCGGACGTCGACGGTGCAGCTGCTGCAGGTTGCGCTTGTGCAGCAGAAGCGCCTGCAGGCGTCCATGGCACTGCTTTGACGGGCGTGCCCGGTGGCAACATCTGAAGCTTTTGGAACCCGTCCACCATCACTTGTTCGCCATCTTTCAGGCCTTCTTGGATCACCCAGCGATTGCCGCTGGCCATGCTGACTTTGACGGGGCGTGTGCTGACTTGGCCTTCTGGGGAAACGACGCGGACACTGTCACCTTGTTCCGTGCGTGTGACTGCTTGCTGAGGTACGGTAATCGCGTTGGTAGCTTGTGCTTGCTCCATGCGGATGCGTACATAAAGGCCTGGTAACAGAAGTCCCTTCGGGTTGGGGATTTCGGCGCGCAAAGTGACTTGGCCTGTGCTCGGATCCACGGTCAAATCACTGAATAACAGCTTGCCTGCGGTTCCGTATTCAGAACCGTCATCCAAGACAACGTGTACCTCTGCAGCTTGTGGGGCCGCTGATTTCAGCAGACCTTCATCCATGGCTTTGCGTAGCTTGAATGCATCGGTAGCGGATTGCGTGAAATTCACATACACGGGGTCAATTTGCTGAATCACAGCCAGTGGAGTGGCCTCTCCTTGTCCAACCAAAGCGCCTTCTGTAACCAAGGCTTGGCCGATGCGGCCAGAAATTGGCGCGGTCACTTTCGCGTACCCCAGGTTGATGTCTGCTGTGCGGACAGCTGCTTTGGCAGCCACAACCTCTGCTTGTGCTTGTTTCTGAGCGGACTCGGCGTTGACAAAATCTTGCTTGCTGATGGCGTTGGCTTCAACCAATGGCCGAAAGCGTTCCAGCTGTGCAGTGGTCTGTACCAAGTTGGCTTCAGCACGCGCCAAGCTTGCGCGTGCACTCTGGGCGGATGCTTCATAGGGCGCAGCATCAATTTGGAACAAGGCTTGGCCAGCCTTGACATCAGAGCCTTCTTTGAACAGGCGTTTTTGCAAAATGCCTGCACTGCGCGCGCGCACTTGTGCCACACGAGAAGCTTCAACGCGGCCAGGCAGCTCAGTGAGCAACCCGACTTCCCCGGAAGAGGCTGTAATAACGCCAACCGGCACTTGTGGAGCACCTTTTTGCGCAGCTGTAGTTGTAGAGCTGGAGTTATCTTTGCTGCAAGCAGTCAAGACAAGTGCGCAAGCCAGCGCAATCGGAGCGGGACGAATCAGGCGCGCCCAGGAGCTAGCTGGAGCGGTACTAAAGAGAGTCATGTTTTTCTTTCGGGTGCTCTAAAGAGTTTGAACGAACGCTACACGCGCACAAATTACGCTGGCGTCAGCCATCAGGCCTGCGTTTATTCAGAATTTGGATATACATACAATACTGAATGTATATGGTGCTAATTGTAGCGGTGCTATAGACGAAGATGCATTTTTGATGCCATGCAAAGGGAGCGAAGAGATCCAATGGCGAGACGAACAAAGGAAGACGCGGAAGCAACACGCAATAAATTGCTGGATGCTGCCTTGGAGGTTTTTTATGCAAAAGGCGTGGCTGGGGCGTCTTTGACGGATGTGGCAGTTGCTGCATCTGTTACCAGGGGGGCGATTTATTGGCACTTCAAAGACAAGATGGACTTGTTCGGTGCTTTGATTTCGCGCTCTGCGCTGCCCTTTGAAGCGGCGCTCGACAGTGCCCTTGGTGAGCAAAAAGGAAGGGCGCTGCGTCAATTGACGGCGGTGCTTGAAATGGTTTTTCGCCAGGTGGTGAGAGACCCTGTGACCCGGAGAGTATTTGATATTGCGCTGTACAAGGTGGAGTACGCAGGCGAGATGCAGGCGGTGCGTGCGTGGCGTATAGAAAATATGGAGAGGTTCGCGTTGCGCATCCAGGTATTTCTAGAGTTGGCAGCGAAAGATGCCGGGATCGTGTTGCAGCAATCACCCAGCAGTGCTGCGCGTGGTCTGCGTGCTGTATTTGATGGCGTGTTGCTGTCTTGGCTTTTGCATGAGCAGCAATTATTTGATCTAGAAAAAGAGGGGATGTTGGCGGTTCATACTTACATCAAGGGACTGGGGTTCGATGTTGAGAAAGAATTTTCGTAATCTTCCTGAGTGGATGAAAAGTGCAGGTTAGAATCTGAGCTGTAGATTTTTTGGAAGTTCGCGTGCAGCGGGCGTCGTAGCGGCTGTAGCTCAGTGGATAGAGTATTGGCCTCCGAAGCCAAGGGTCGTGGGTTCGATCCCCGCCAGCCGCACCAGCCTAAAGCGTCGAAAAAAAACTCAAAATATTTTTAAGAGCAAAAAAAATCTGCTACAATAGAAATCTCTGTGGAGGGATGCCCGAGTGGCTAAAGGGGGCAGACTGTAAATCTGTTGGCTTACGCCTACACTGGTTCGAATCCAGTTCCCTCCACCACCTTTCATTGGGTGGGAGATTTAGTGCTGCATGGCAGCGCGCAAACCATAGGTTTGCGGGAGTAGTTCAATGGTAGAACCCTAGCCTTCCAAGCTAATGACGCGGGTTCGATTCCCGTCTCCCGCTCCAAAGATTCATAAGTTTGCATTCGCAAACTTATGCCCATGTGGCTCAGTGGTAGAGCACTCCCTTGGTAAGGGAGAGGTCGGCAGTTCGATCCTGCCCATGGGCACCAATTTAGATGGTGCTTCTGTGTTAGATGGTTGCGCCGATAACTCGTTAGCATTTGGTTTTTTTCGGAGTCGAAAAAATGGCAAAAGAAAAGTTCGAGCGCACCAAGCCCCACGTAAACGTG
>NZ_DLTI01000030.1:0-3119 GCF_002501455.1 Comamonas sp. UBA7840
AGCATGCCCATTCCCACTAGTGTGTCCGCGCCGAAGTAGAACTGAGCCACCGGCTCAGTTTCCGGTCGGCCATTGACAAAGAAGGTGGGCGTCTTGGTGACCTGCAGTGCGGTGAGGTCTTCGATGTCTTGCTGCACTAAGGACTGCATGCCAGGTGGCTTGTAAGCGCAAAAAATGGCGTTAGGGATGGTGTGTTGGCGGCTCGGTATCCTCCGGATAAAGCTCCTCCACAATGTCCGCCGCTTCCTCCGGCGCATCTTCAAAGCTGCCGTTAGCATAGCCCAGACGTGCAGCCTCATCCAAAGCGCTCTGCGCAAATCCTGCAGACTGGCGCTGTGCAGCCAGCGCCTTGGCTTGGCCGATGGCCTCGTTCAAGCTCAGGCCGGTGCGCACCACCAGGTCGGCGTAGTAGATGGCCGCACGGTGCGACTGTGTGGTGGATTTGCCCCGCAGCCGCATTTCTAGAGGCATGGCGGCCAGGTGGCCGCCTGAGACTGCAGCAAAGTAGCGCAGGCGTGCAACGAGCGTACGAATGCTGTTGAAGCCCGTGGTACGAAACACAAAGCTGCCCAATTCATCGCTGTCACCGATGCTGACGTTCAGCCGCCCATAAGGCTTGCAGTTACCCAGCCCAAAACGACAGCTATCAGGACCGGGACATTCCATCGTCTCCAGCCCTTGATCCGTGACGCGCTTGCTGCTCTCCCCGTCACCCACGCAGACAGGACGCGCTGTGCTGCGGTCAAACATGCAGTAGTTGGCTCGCAGGTTTAGATCAGGGTCATTGAACAAGACGCGCACGGGAATGCTGCGCAGCTTCCGTCGTGGAGAGCTAGTTTCTGCAGGCGCTTGACCTGCAACCCCCATCTTGTCTTTGAGCGTGCGCTTGGCACTGCGTGCGGGAATACTTTCACTTTGACTGTCGGAAGGCTCAGCGCCTTCCTTTATGCCGCCAACGGTGAAGGCATCTGGTTGGCTTTGGCGCAAAGCCTCATCCAACGGGTGTAGCACCCATTGTCCGCGCTGCTGGACTTGGGTGGTGATGGTGAATTCATCGTCTTTCTCTGGCAGGCGCTTGCCATTCTTTTCCACGACTTTGCCAATAGAAATTCGGCCAATGACGGGCGGGGTAATCATCAAACCTTTGATCATGTTTTGCTCCAAAAAAAGAAAGCTCCCGGTGGCATGGGCCACAGGGAGCGAGAGGGGGATGGATGTGGGAAGGATGGTCAGCTCAAGCTGGATACACGCAAAACCGCCGAGATCCAGGCCGTGTGGTGAGGTAGGCTTTGGACAGCTCGGGATGGTCTTTGACGAACTGCGCTGTATCGAACGCTTGTCCATCCTTGCTGCGGCGCCAGGTGACACTGCCACCACAGGCAAACGTGGCTTTGCCTGCTTCGCCCATGTGGATCTGAATGGCCTGGCGCAGGCGTGCTTCCTTCTTCTGTGCGGCATCGAGCTGCTCACGGGCCAGCAACAGAGCTTCAAACGTGGCATTGAGTTGTGGGTCCTCACTCATATCCACGTCTTCACCTACGCTGTTCGGATAGAGGCAACGCAATGCTTTTTCTGCACTGTCAGAGCCATCTCCGGCTGGAGGTGTGTTGCTTTCCACCAGATGCCAGAAGGCATGCTCCATCTCAATCAGGCGGGCAATTAAGGCCTCGTCACGATCGATACGGAAGATGCGCAACTCCTGCCCCCCAATGAGCACGGCCACATCTGCGGCTTTGTGGCCCGTCACGGCTAACTGGTGCATCACCTGCAACTGGACATACTCAGGCACGCCATCCTTCCACAGGCGTGCACCATGAATGCCAGCGGTCTTGCATTCCAGAATTTGCACCTCGGATGAACCCACCACCTCACGGTCCACATTGGCCAGCATCCAGGGATGCTTGGGATGCTGCAGCACGGCATTCACACGGCGTACCTTGTTGCCTGTGCGCTTGGTGTAGTGCGCAGCCACTATGGGTTCTAACAGCGTGCCCCAGAACATGGGGCTGGTGTCATCGTTGGGGTCTACCGCTGGCAGCAAGTTAGCCTTGCCCGTCTTTTGCATCCACAATTCCAGTTGGGACTGGTAGGGATTCAAACCTACGGCAGTCGCTGCATCAGAACTACCAATTCCCGTGCGACGCACTTCCAGCCAATCATCGCGTGCCATGTCCTTGGTCGATACTAGGCGCAAAGCGGCGCCCTTGCGAGGGCGGATGGGGTGCTCCACTGGTGTTTCACGGACATTCAGCGTGGCATTGCTCAACAAATGAACAGACATACAAATCTCCTTGGCCCTCAAGAATTGCGGGCATAAAAAAACCGCCTCAGAGGGCGGTTCGTAGGGGTGGAACGTAAATAGGAAAACCTAGCGGAAACAGCCAATGCGGCCAGAGAAGCAAACCAGTGAGCATGCTCAGGCCACCAGTTGCAAAGCATGATCCAAGGCACGCTGCTTAATCGCTGCTCCCTGGCCGAACCAAGCACTGTCCAAGCGGTTGTCCTGGCTACGCGCTTGTTTTTCATGGTCGATGAACTCAGTCACAGAGCACAGCAGGCCCCAGGCAGTGTCTTTGGCTGCATGCATTTCTGCACCTCGGCCGTGCCCCTCGTAAAGCATCTGTACTTTCTTAAGCGCTCGCTCATTGGTCAAGCCGACTGACAAGTCAGAGTGGGCATCTGTGTTGCAGATCACCTTGAGGAAGTAGTTCATGGCCTCATGGGTTTTGACCTTGCGCTCAGCCAGTGTCTTCATGCGGTACATAAAGCTGTCCCATTGACCGACTGCAATACCGAGTTGGCGTTTAACGGCCTGTGCGTCGAACGTGGTGCTGTGGGGCACCTTGACGGAACCTACGCCATCCTTGAGTGCAATCGTGAGTGTGTTGTTACACACCACGCGCACGGTCGTAGGCATGGCCACCGTAGCCAGAGAACCATCACACGACGTAGCCAGCAACAAATAGCCGTTGACAACATCGTTACCCTTCAGAGCCACCGACTTTCCAGTGCGTGCCAGAGCCCAGAACTTACGGCCTGCCTTGAGCACCCCGGCTGTCTCCAGCTCGTACCCTGCCACTTCGGTCAGGTCACGATAGAACTCCAGTACCTCACGCGGC
>NZ_DLTI01000012.1:0-191421 GCF_002501455.1 Comamonas sp. UBA7840
TTCTGCGTGGAAATCAACAGCTAGAAGAGATGACAGGGGTTCCTGCGGCTAGTTGGAAAAATTTTTGGAGCAGAAAACAACGCCCCACTGTTCAGATGATTGAGACGGCTGCAAAACAATGGCCGCAATTCGCTTTGTGGTTAGCAACAGGCTGCACCGACGAAGCAAACGGACACAGCGCGCCGGACACCGCTTGGGGGCTAAATCCTGGCACTCGGGCTGACCCTATCCTTGAGAAAGAAACGGAGACTTAGCCGAAGTAGCAGGCTGTCCAAGTGGAGTGGTGAGCTGTCCAGATGAAATCAGAACACTGTCCACCAAACATTGAAACCAGTGACCATCAAGGCTGGAATCTGCAAAAGACCTATAGCTGCTGAAATTACCCTGCATAGAATCCCCAAAGAGGAGATATCTATGGAAATATTAATGGTCGTTGTCGGTGCTATCAGCGCAATTGCACCGCTTGTATTTGCTTTCCTGACCTGGAAAAGCTCTCAACGTCGTAAGGCAAAAATAATTTTGCAGGGCTGGTTTGACTCACTAAAACGATGGTGTGAGTACGGCATCTATTTAATCAGTGGGCTATTTGCGACAACTTATCTGTACGTCTATGTTCAATCAGAAGAGCCTCCCACCAGAATTCAGAACGTCTTGATGGTTGAGTGCATATTCTTGCTATTTGAGTTTGGAATCATTGCCGCATATGTGTACTGCACAAAAAAGTACGGCAACAAGCGAGAACAACAAGACGCGCGGATCGAAAAATTAGAAAAACAAATTCAATTGCTTAGCGAAAGCTCAAACAGAAGCAAAAAACTAGAGCTGGAGCCAGCTTGAAGGCAACAAGACACCCTGCAAAGAGCAGATGCACCTGAGTCAATGCGTGGACACTCCGTTGACAGTACAAATGAAAAAACGGGTTACAATTTCTCGTAACCCGTTGAATTCATTGGTAGGGCGTGACAGACTTGAACTGTCGACCAAAGGATTATGAGTCCTCTGCTCTAACCAACTGAGCTAACGCCCCAACCGGGTTTTGCTCATTCGTTGGAACGCACAAAACTCTCGCATTGTAACGGCTAGCGTTGGTGGCTCAGCGCATTACTGACTAACTTGGAGGTAATGTCCACAATCTGAATCATCTTGTCGTAATGCATGCGCGTAGGGCCGATCACCCCCAAAGTCCCCACCACCTGCCCATCCACCTCATAAGGCGCGCTGACCACTGACAGCTCCTCAAACGGCACCACTTGGCTCTCCCCGCCGATATAGATGCGCACCCCTTCGGCTTTGCTGGAGAAATCGAGCAAGCGCAAAATTTGGGTCTTTTGCTCAAACAGATCAAAAGCGCGGCGCAGATTGCTCATATCACTGGAAAAATCACTCACCGCCAGCAAATTACGCTCACCAGAAATGATGACCTGCTCTTGCGGCGCTGGTGTCATGACTTCTGCACTGACGTTCACAGCGGCTTGCATCAGGCTGGCGACTTCGCCGCGCAATTGCTCCACCTCTTGCTGCATACGCTCGCGCACCTGCTCCATATCAAGCCCTGCATAATGCGCATTGATGAAGTTCGACGCTTCCAGCAACTGCGTCGACGAGAACTCCACATCGGTAAATATCACGCGATTTTGTACATCGCCTTGCGGGGAGACGATGATGACCAGCACCCGCCGCTCTGACAGCTTGACGAATTCCAGGTGCTTAAACACCGAGCTGCGTCGAGGCGCCATCACCACGCCAACAAACTGCGACATGTTCGAGAGCAGTTGCGCGGCATTCGCGATGACTTTTTGCGGCTGCTCAGCCGGCAGTTCTGGAGCAATCAAGCCACTGTTTTGTACAGTGAGCATGGTGTCGACAAACAAGCGGTAGCCACGCGCTGTGGGAATGCGGCCTGCCGAGGTGTGGGGACTGACGATCAGCCCCATCTCCTCCAAGTCAGACATAACATTGCGAATGGTTGCAGGCGACAATTCCAAGCCAGAAGCGCGCGATAACGTGCGCGACCCTACGGGTTGGCCGTCCGAGATATAGCGCTCGACCAGCGCTTTCAACAACAACTTGGCACGTTCATCGAGCATGTTTTGATTTTAATGATGTAATTTCCGATATGACGTCCAAGTTTCGCCATGTCGCACTGGTGGGTAAATACCAGTCCGCCACCACTTCCGGCACTGCTACAGAGCAGTCTCGCCACATTCTCCAAGGTATTGCAGATTTTCTGCGCGAGCAAGGCTGTGAAGTCGTGCTGGACGCTGAAACAGCACTCCACACCGGGCTACACAGCAGTTTTGCCTCACTGGATGTCGACGACCTGGGTCAGCATTGTGACCTGGGTATTGTGGTGGGCGGCGATGGCACCATGCTGGGGATTGCGCGCCAACTGGCCAAGCACAACACGCCGCTGATTGGGATCAACCAAGGCCGTCTCGGCTTTGTGACCGATATTCCCCTGAAAGATTACCCGCAAGCCCTGCTGCCCATGCTGCACGGCGAGTACGAACAAGAGTCTCGCCCTTTAATGCATGCCCGTGTGGTGCGCAACGAAGAAACCGTGTTTGAAGCGCTGGCAATGAACGATGTTGTGGTCAACCGCGGCGGCACCTCGGGCATGGTGGAGTTGCGTGTCGAGGTAGATGGTCGTTTTCTGTCAAACCAGCGGGCCGACGGTTTGATCGTGGCCACGCCGACAGGCTCTACCGCCTACACCTTGTCGGTGGGCGGCCCCTTGATGCACCCCTCCATTCCAGCGTGGCTGATGGCGCCGATTGCCCCGCACACGCTGTCTAACCGCCCTATCGTGCTGTCTGACCAGACCGAAGTGATGATGGAAGTGGTGAGTGGGCGCGACATCAGTGCCAACTTCGACATGCAATCGCTCGCCTCGCTGCTGCACGGCGATCGCATCTACGTGCGCCGCTCCGAACACAGCGTGCGCTTTTTGCATCCTGTCGGCTGGAACTACTTCGCGACGCTGCGCAAAAAGCTGGGCTGGAACGAGGGAGGCTACTGAGCATGGCCCTCAAACGCATTGCCCTGCGCGACTTTGTCATCGTGCAGCAGCTGGAGCTGGATTTGCACACCGGTTTTACCGTGCTGACCGGGGAGACCGGCGCGGGCAAATCCATCTTGATTGATGCGCTGCAACTGGTGCTGGGCAGCCGTGCTGACTCTGGCGTGGTACGTGAAGGCGCAACGCAAGCCGACATCAGTGCCGAGTTTGACTGCCCCGACCACCTGCAGCACTGGCTGCAAGAAGGCGGCTTTGCGCTGGAAGAAAGCCTGCTGCTGCGCCGCGTGATTGACAGCCAAGGGCGCAGCCGTGCTTGGATCAATGGTGCCCCCGCCACCGCCACGCAGCTGCGCGGCTTGGGCGAAGAGTTGCTGGACATCCACGGCCAGCACGCCTGGCAAAGCCTGACACGCGCCGATGCCGTGCGCGAACTGCTGGACGCGTATGCCAACGTCAGCACGCAAGCATTGCGCCAGCACTGGATGGTCTGGCGCGCTGCAGCCAAGGATTTGGAACACGCCATCGCGGCGCAAGACACGCTGCAGCGCGAACGCGAGCGTCTGCAGTGGCAGATTGGGGAACTGGACAAACTCAGCCCTGGCATGGAGGAGTGGGACGAACTCAACACCCAGCACACCCGCCTGTCACACGCGCAAGCGCTGCTGGAAGCGGCGCAGGGTGCGCTACACCTGCTGGAAGATGATGAAGCTGGCGCCAGCACGCCGCTGAGCCGCGCCCAAGACATGCTTCAAGATCAAGAGCACCTAGAGCCCGAATTTCAAGCGATTGCAGACGTTTTGGCCTCCAGTCTTGCGCAGATCAACGACGCCCAACATTCGCTGCAAATCTATTTGCGCCGCACCGAGTTAGACCCGGACAAACTCGCCGAGCTGGACGAGCGCCTATCGCTGTGGATGCAACTGGCGCGCCGCTACAAGCGCACGCCGCAAGAGCTGCCCAGCCTGCTGCAATCGTGGCGTGAAGAGTTGCGCCAGTTAGACGCCGTGGTAGACATTGGCCGCCTGCGCAAAGCCGAGCAACAAGCCAGCGACGCCTACCACGCCGCTGCGCGAGAGCTGTCACTGGAACGTGCCAAGGCTGCCCCCAAACTCTCGCGGGCCATCACGCAGGCCATGCAAGGCCTGGGCATGCAAGGTGGCCGCTTTGAAGTGCAGCTGGACAAGCTGGCAGAACCCAGCCCCCACGGTATGGACAGCGTGCAGTTCCTGGTGGCGGGCCACCCGGGCGCCACGCCCAAGCCAATTGGCAAAGTAGCCTCTGGCGGTGAACTCTCGCGCCTGTCGCTGGCAATTGCCGTGACCACGAGTGAACTGGGCCATGCAGGCACTTTGATTTTTGATGAGGTAGATTCAGGCGTGGGGGGCGCTGTGGCCGAAACCGTGGGCAAGCTCATGCGCGCCTTGGGCAAAGACCGCCAGGTACTGGCGGTCACCCACTTGCCGCAGGTGGCCGCCTGTGCCGACCACCATTACGTGGTCGCCAAAAAACGGGACAAAGCGGGCACCAGCAGCACCGTCACCCCCACCGACACCGCCCAGCGCGAGCGAGAAATTGCCCGCATGCTGGGGGGCGAAAAAATCTCTGACACCACCATGGCGCATGCACGCGAGATGCTGCACGCCGCCAACACGCCTTGATGGAGCCACGCCAAGCCATGACAGATTTAGAAATTGTGCTGATTACGGGAATGTCAGGCTCGGGCAAATCCGTGGCTTTGCACGCCCTGGAAGACGCCGGTTACTACTGCGTGGACAACCTGCCGCCCGAGCTGCTGGAAGACTTTGTGCGCCTGCAGCACGCCCACCACGGCAAGCGCGTGGCGATTGCGATTGACGCGCGCAGCGCCACCAGCTTGCCCAATTTGCCGCGCGAGCTGGAGAAGCTGCAGCGCCTCAAAGCCTCGGGGCTGCACCTGCATGTGGTGTTTCTGGATGCTTCCACCGCTACCTTGGTGCGCCGCTTTTCCGAAACGCGCCGCCGTCACCCCTTGTCGCAGTCCGAAGGCCCGGACGGGCGCCAAGACCTGGTGCAAATCATCGAGCGCGAGCGCGAGTTGCTGGGCGACATTCGTGAGTACGCCCATGTCATCGACACCAGCAACATCCGCGGTGCACAGTTGCAAAGCTATATCAAAGCCCTGCTCAAAGCGCCCACCAACCAGATGACGCTGGTGTTCCAGTCCTTTGGTTTCAAACACGGCATTCCTGTCGATGCGGACTATGTGTTTGATGTGCGCATGCTGCCCAACCCGTATTACGACGCCGAACTGCGCCCCCTGAGCGGCAAAGACGAGCCCGTACAGCACTTTTTGCGCCAGCAACCTGATGTGGGTGCCATGCAAACGCATATTGCGCAGTTTCTCGACCACTGGCTGCCCGTGCTCAATGCCAACCACCGCAGCTATGTCACTGTCGCCGTGGGCTGCACGGGTGGGCAGCACCGCTCGGTGTATCTGGTGGAGCAACTGGCGCTGCGCTACCAGGCCCAGTGGTCCACGTTGCGCCGCCACCGCGAGATGGACAGCCGCGCACTGGCACAGACACCATCCCACTAAAAATTTTAAAAAAGAGAGCTTATAGCGCTTGATTTCTATAGGTTTCAGATATTTTTACGGGATTGCGCATGAGGTATGGAGATGGTGCGAAGCGCTATATTCCATGCCTTTTCCCGTTCCGCCATGCAATGCCCTCGCTGCAATCACCATCACACACAAAAGATTGGCCTGAGCCGCCACAAACGACAAAGATGGATGTGCATGGGATGTCGCCGAACCTTTGGTGACAAGGACTTGCGCCTCATCGATCCAAAGATCAAAGCACTGGCCTTGGCGATGTATGCCGAAGGTATTGCCGCAAGAAAAATCGAACGTCTATTGCACGTGAGCCACAACGCAGTGTTAGGTTGGGTGCGCAAAGAAGTTGCTGGCAAAGCACTTCAAGCGCCAACAGCCAAAGATCTATCGGTCATTGAGGCCGATGAGATGTGGAGTTATGTGGGCTCAAAAAACAGCCCATCTGGCTGTGGTGGGCAATAGACAGGACAAGTCACCAGATCGTCGGTTTCGCACTTGGGGAGCGAGGAACGAAAACAGCCAAAGTGCTTCAGCCTCAACTACCTATGGATGCGCATATTCATTACTGCACGGATGCACATCGGCCTTATAAGGCCATCATCAAGGCTGAGCAGCACACGGTAGGCAAGGCTCATACCCATCACATTGAGAGTTTGAACAATAAGTTGCGTTGGTACTTGGCTCGGCTTGGGAGAAAGACGCATGCATATAGCAAGAGCGCTACCGCGCTCTTGCATTCGCTGCTATTTGTCTGGCAGCGCAAGTTTGGGGCATCGTTGAAGCCCCAAACCGGGTACTTGCTGAGCAAACGATTGTGGGATCAAGATATTCAAATACCTATTTAGCAATCCCATTTTTACACCTGAAACCCAATATATATAAGCGCCGCCAGCTCTCTTTTTATAGCGCCTCCAGCAATTTACGCACCGGGGCAGGCAACCCCAGCTGCGGCCAGTCTGCGCCAGACTGCCAGCTCCAGCCCTGCACAGCTTGGCCCAGCGCAGGCTGCGCCCCTGCCACATCCACCACCACCGGGTGTAAAAACAAGTCGCGGTGCGTCAGCACATGCAGCTGTGCGGGCCAATCCTGGCGCGCCGTGGCAGCCAGGCCCAGCGCAGCCCAGCCTTCCTCCAGCGCCTGTGCACTGGCATATACCGGTGGGCTAAAAAGCCCGGCCCAAATACCGGTGTCTCCCCCAGTGGATGGGCGCCGCTGCAAGCACACATGGCCTGCTGCGTCGCGCAGCACAAGCAGCCACCACGCTTGTGTGCTGCGTTTGGTTTTGCGCGTTTTTACCGGATAGCTGGCTGCATTCCCTTGCTGCGCCGCTTGGCATTTGGGCTGCAAAGGGCACACCAAGCACGAAGGGTTGCGCGGCAAGCACACCGTGGCACCCAAGTCCATCAGACCCTGGGTGTAGCGCGGCATGGTGTTGTGCAGATCCTGTGCGGGCAGCAAATCCTCTGCCAGCGCCCACAAGGCTTTTTCATGGCGGCTGCTGGAGAGGTCTTCGCCATACGCCAGCACCCGTGTGAGCACACGTTTGACGTTGGCATCCAAAATGGCTGCGCGCTCCCCAAAGCAAAACGATGCAATCGCTGCAGCCGTAGAGCGGCCAATGCCCGGCAACGTAGCCAGCACTGCAGCCGTGCGCGGAAAAGCGCCCCCATGCTCGGCCACCACCGCCTTGGCACATCGGTGCAGATTGCGCGCGCGGCTGTAATAACCCAGTCCGCTCCACAGCGCCATCACATCATCTTCAGGCGCGGCAGCCAAACTGGCCACATCCGGGAACTGCTGCAAAAACCGCTCGTAATAACCCAAGACGGTAGTGACCTGGGTTTGCTGCAGCATGATTTCAGACAGCCATACGCGGTAGGGATCACGGGTTTGCTGCCAAGGCAGATGGTTACGGCCATGGCTGGCCTGCCACTGCACCACATCCGCAGCGATCAAAGGGTTGGAATGACTCAAAGGAGAAAGAGAAGGCTAAAGCAAAAAAATCAACGCAGCTTTCACGCGGTCTGCTCCGTCGCACCGAGCTCCTGCGCTGCAGGCTCAGCGGGTTGCAGCAGTTGCTGCATCCATTGCCCCAGGCGCTGTTCCAGCAAATGGAGCTGCTGATCGGACGACTCAATTTCAGCAATGCGCTCCATCAGCCCACTGGCCGCTTCGTTGATGCGGTCTACCGCTTCAATACGCCGTGCAAAGCTGCGTTTGCGTTCTTTCAATTGTGCGTCAAGCTGTGAGGTCGCGCTTTTGCTCCATAAATCCAGGTCATTGGCTGCGGATTCAAACACCGCACGCAGCCGCATGCCCAAAGCCTTGACCATGCGTTGCCCAAACAACGGATTGGCAAGTTTGAGCGCATGGCCAAAGCCCAGGTACTGCAAATAGCTTTCTTCAATGTTGGCCAGTTCACGGTCAAAGTCATGCAGTTGCAAGTCCGCCGGTAGCTGCAGCGAAAACCCAAACTCCGCATTCAGGTCTTTGAACGTAGCGCCAAGCATGGCCTGAATTTCCGCCGCAGCCACTTTGGCTTGCTCGCCCAGGCCACGCAAACGCTCAAAGGTGGAGGCATAAACTTTGCGCACGCCCATTTTCAAGCCCGAATGCTCCAGTGCACTGCTGAGCTGCTCCAGCTCTTTGCGCAGCGATGTCGCACCCAAAAGCTGAAACGCTTGGTTCATCAGCTTTAAATGCACCGAGCGTACCGCCAAAATTTTTGCCGTGCTGGCCTCAAACGTGCGCTGCTCTTGCTGAATACGTTGGCGCATGTTCTCAATCACCGTGGCGTTCTTACCCCGCAGGCTGCGCAGCTCCAGCATTTGCTCATCCAAATCGCGCTGGCGGATGTGGATCGAACGCAGCACCTGCGCTTGTAACTGCGCCACACCCTCAACTACCACATTGCGCAAAATAGTTTGGCGATGCGCCAAAATGCCTTGCGCCAGCAGATCCTCAAACAGCGGCAGGCCACTGCTTTTAAGGAGCGCAGCATTGCTTTCTATCTTTGCCATCAGCCCCTTTTGGGCAGACAAAGGCACGATCCGGGCAGGATCAATCTCCAGGATCTGTGCGCTTTGCGCACGCTGGCGATTGAGCTGCACTTGCACCTCGGTGCCTGAATCCAGACTGCTCCACAAGGTGTCGATTTTGTTGAGCACCACCAGATGCGCATCACCTTCACGATGACAAGGCAGCAAATGCTCTTTCCAGATCGATAAATCTGACTTCGTCACGCCGGCATCGGCTGCCAGCAAGAACACCACGGCATGGGCTTGCGCAATCAGGTTGACGGTCAGTTCTGGCTCCGTGCCCACCGCATTCAACCCCGGGGTATCCACAATCACAAGCCCTTGCTTGAGCAAGGGGTGCGCCATATTGATCAGCGCATGGCGCCATTTGGGAATTTCCACCATTCCCTGCGCATCGCACACCGGGTTTTCCGCCCCGGGCGCATCGCTCCAAAAGCCCAAAGTTTGCGCCTCTTGCACTGACACCTTGCGCACCTGTGCCACATGTGCCATGGCATAGGCCAGTTGATCGGCATCATGCACATCCAAGGGCAGTTGCACCCACGTGGAAGGGCGGCTGCGCCACTCTGCCAAGCTGTAAGGCTGCGCACGCGTTTCTACCGGCAACAAACGCAAACATGCAGGCAACGCAGCGTCGTAACCCAGTTCGGTCGGACACATGGTGGTGCGCCCAGGCGATGCCGGCATGATGCGCCGCCCATAGTGCGCAAAAAACACCGCGTTAATAAGTTCTGATTTGCCCCGCGAGAACTCCGCCACAAAGGCAACGCACACCTTATCGCCGCGCAGCAGGGCCTCTAGCCGCTGCAAATGATCTTGCACTGCCGCGTCCAGCAAATCTTGTGCAGCCAGCCAGTCACTAAAAGCCGCCATCTGGCCCGCAAAACCTTTGCGCCAATGGCCAAACCGGTCAAATTGCTCGCTAAATGAAGGGCCCACAATCTCTCCCTCGTTGCAGTGTTATGGCAGTAAGCCCTCCAATATAGCGCCAGCGTTTTGTAGGGGTCATGGCGCCATTGCCGATTTCCTCAAGCTTTTTGACAATACGCACAGTAGTACGTGCTGCGCTGCCCTTGCCGCAACAGCCTGATGGGCTTGCCACAATGGGTACAAGGCAACCCCGCACGGTCATATACCTGGGTTTGTGTCTGGAAGTGCCCCGGCATGCCGTCGGCACTGGAAAAGTCGCGCAACGTGGTTCCACCCCGCTCCACGGCAATCGCCAAAATCTCACGAATGGCTTGGAACAAGCGCTTGGCTTTTTGCACACTGATAGTGTTGGCAGCAACCGTGGGCGCAATGCGGCTGGCAAACAAGACTTCGGAAGCATAAATATTGCCCACCCCTACAACCAACTTGCCTCCCAACAGCAATGGCTTGATGGGTGATCGGCTGGACTGCAGCCCCGCGTAGAAACGCTGCCAGATGAAATGTGCCTCGTCCAGAGGCTCCATCCCCAAACCATCCAGCAATTTGCGCGCAACAGGATCACTCTCGCCTTGTGTCGCAATCACAGCGCCAAAGCGCCGAGGATCATGCAAGCGCAAGCTACCTTGGCTCGTATGCATGTCAAAGTGGTCATGCTTTCCCAGCGCAGGCAAATCACTTGCAAAGCGCAGGCTGCCGGACATTCCAAGGTGAATCATCAACATGCCGCGATCAAGATCCAGCAGCAAATATTTACCCCTGCGGCGCACTTGCTGCACCGTCGCACCCACCAAATGGGCAGGCTCACAACCCAGCGCCCAGCGCAAAGGCTTGCCTAAAGTGACAGAGACAACTTGCGCCCCCTGAATTTGCTGGGCAAAGCTTCGGCGGGTAACTTCAACCTCTGGAAGTTCTGGCATCTGATCATTTCGCTCACAACAATGAAATGCTTGGATTATTATGAGCCGATGGTCTCCACACTCCGCAATTGGCGCTTGGCCCTTATTTCCGTACTTGTTTTCGGAACATTGCCCGCATGGTCGCAAGAAGCGCCCCCATCCTTGGATCCAAACGCCGAGGCTTTGCAACCTTCGCCTGCCGATGAGGCCGCTGCACTGGATGCGGAGTTGTTTTACGACCTCTTGGTGGGAGAGATGGCCGCCTCCCAAGGCGATGCTACCAATGCCATCGCTTTGCTTATGGATGCTGCGCGCCAAAGTCAGTCCCAGCAGCTCTACCAACGCGCTGCCGAAATTGCCTTGCAATCGCGCTCCGGCCAACAAGCCTTCATTGTGGCCAACGAGTGGCAAACCAATTTCCCGCAATCGAGAGATGCCAATCGCTATTTGCTGCAAATTTTGTTGCGACTCAATCGCATTTCTGAATCGCAAGAGCCTTTATCGCGCGAAGTGGCATGGACGAACAACGCAGCCAAGCCTGCAACTTATCTCGCGGTTGCGCAGCTTTATAGCCGTGCAACGGACAAAGCCTTGGCGGCAGCCGTCGTAGAGCAAGCCCTTCAACCGGACCTGCAAAACCCAGACCTTGCGCCTGCGGCATGGGCCACGATCGGTCACATGCGCATCAATGCCAACCAAAAAGACTTTGCGCTGCAGGCGCTGGTACATGCCTACGCACAAGGCCCACGCAACGGTGCAACGGCTTTGTTGGCTTTAGAGCTGATGGAAACGGGCATGCCTTCAGCAGAGGCCATGGCGCAAGACTACATGCGCGACAAGCCTGCTCCTACCATTCAAATGGCGTATACGCGGGTATTGATGGGCCAAAACCGCTGGGACGATGCCCAAAATCAACTCACCCCCTTGCTCAAAGCCAACCCAGACATGGTGGATGCCTGGATGGCACAAGCGAACATTTATGCCCAAAACGGCAAATGGCGCAAAGCACAGCAAGCCATGCAGCGGGTAGAAAACATTGCCCAAGACATTTCCAACGAAGCACAGCGCAGCTATGTCTTGTCCCAAGCGTATTTACTGGGCGGGCGCATTGCGCTTCAAGCCAAAGACTATGCGCTGGCACTTCAGTGGCTAGAGAAAATCCCTGACAACGAAGCCTTGCTGAACGTCCAAAGCCTCAAAGCACAATCGCTGGCCAAACAAGGCAAGCTGGCACAAGGACGCGCGCTGATCCGTGCGACACCTGCAAGAAACGACGCAGAAGCGATGCAAAAGCGCCAAGCAGAAGTCGCCTTGCTGCGCGAGAACAATGCTCCTCAAGAGGCCTATTTACTGCAACTCACACTGCACGAGCAGTTGCCCAACGACCCCGATATTGCGTATGAAACGGCTATCTTGGCCGAGCGTGCAGGCAAAGTCGATGCGATGGAAAACATCCTGCGTGACCTGATTGCCAAACACCCCACGCACCACCATGGACTGAATGCTCTGGGCTATTCATATGCCGATCGTGGCATCCGTTTACCCGAAGCCAAATCATTGATCGAATCCGCACTGCAACTGGCGCCCGATGACCCATTCATCACCGACAGCCTCGCCTGGGTCGAATTTCGCATGGGCAACAACAGCAAGGCTTTGGAACTGCTGGAAAAAGCCTACGCCCAGCGCGAAGATGTAGAAATTGCTGCGCATTTGGGCGAAGTGCTGTGGAGCATAGGCAACAAAGAACGCGCTCGCGCCGTATGGCGCCAAGCGCTGGAGCGCGATGCAGACAATGAAACGCTGCGCGCCACGTTGAACCGTTTGCAAGTCAGGCCTTAAGCCATGGTGAAAGCCCGCAAGCATTTCCCTGTACAAGGGCTGATGGTTTTGGCACTGGCAAGTGCTGCGGCTCTTTCGGGCTGCAGCGCCTCCCCTGCCCTGAAGACCTCACAGGCACAAATTGCCCACAGCTGGAGTGGCCGCCTGGGTTTGCAAGTCCTTGATCCTTTGGCACAAGAGCAGTCATTCAGCGCCTCTTTCCACCTGCAAGGCACGCCGGTGCAAGGTCGCCTGGACATTTTCAACCCACTGGGATCTCAAATTGCCCAGCTACAGTGGCAGCCTGGACTGGCAACACTGCAGCAAGGTGATCGCATCACCCCTTCCGACTCGCTGCACGCACTCTTGCGACAAAGTCTGGGGACGGCATTGCCACTAGAGGCACTATTTGGCTGGCTGCAGGGCCTGGCAGTGACAGCCGATGGCTGGCAGGTTGACCTCAGTCGCCATGCCGAAGGGCGAATTACTGCGCAGCGCATCACCCCGCTTCCCCAAGCCACTTTGCGTGTGGTTTTACAGCGCCCCGAATAACTCACAGCACCTCCGTGCATACGCTTTAGCTTTCTCCATGCGCAGTCTTTACGACGTCCCGGCTCCCGCCAAACTCAACCTGTTTTTACACATCACCGGCCAACGTGCAGATGGTTACCATCTGCTGCAGTCTGTTTTCATGCTGATCGACTGGCAAGACCTGCTGCACTTCGAACACCTTCAAAGCACTGAAATCTCTCGCTTAGACCTCAACCCTCAGGCCCAACTTCCTGCAGATGATTTGTGTACGCGCGCAGCCAAAGCGCTGCAAACCGCAACGGGTTGCACACAAGGTGTGCGCATTTCCATCGAAAAAAGCATTCCGTCCCAAGCAGGCATGGGCGGTGGCTCATCCGATGCGGCATCTACACTGATGGCACTGAACCGCATGTGGAATCTCAACCTCAGCCGTGCTGATCTGGAACATATAGGTGTGCAACTCGGCGCAGATATCCCTTTTTTCATCCGTGGCCGCAATGCATGGGTAGAAGGCATCGGCGAACAAATTACGCCTTTATCTGGCACAGCCACCCTGCCACCAAGCAGCTTCTGGGTCATCAAGCCCGAAGCCGGTCTCACCACCCAGAGCATCTTTGGCTCGCCCAGCCTGCAACGCAATACAAAGCCTGCTATAATCGAAGACTTTGCTGCAGATCACTATGGCTTTGGCCACAACGACTTGCAGCCAGTTGCTGAAGCACTTTGCCCCGATGTAATGGAAGCCAAACGTTGGCTTAACTCACAAGGGATGCGTGCTATAATGACAGGCTCAGGAAGTGCAGTGTTTGCACAAAAATGCAAAGATTTTGATTTACAAGCTGCATCCAGCAACTGGCAAATCAAGCTTTGCAACAATCTGGAAAAACATCCTTTGCTGCATTGGGTGCCAGAATAAAAAGCTACCGGTTCATTGTTATCGATGACAATTGACCAGTGTAGGGGAGTCGCCAAGTTGGTTAAGGCACCGGATTTTGATTCCGGCATGCGAGGGTTCGAGTCCTTCCTCCCCTGCCAAATATCTTCATGCGTTCAAGCAAACCCAATACTGGGAAGCTCATGCAATCCAACAATTCTGAATTCGTGGTTTTTACGGGCAATGCCAATCGCAGCATGGCCGAAGAAATCGCCAAACATCTTGGCGCGTCTTTGGGCGCTGCAGATGTTGGCCGTTTCTCTGACGGTGAAGTGACCGTAGAAATCAAGCAAAACGTTCGCACCCGCGATGTGTTTGTGGTGCAGCCTACTTGCGCCCCGACCAATGACAACCTGATGGAGTTGTTGGTGATGGTGGATGCTTTGAAGCGCGCGTCCGCCCAAAGCATCTGCGCAGTGATCCCCTACTTTGGTTATGCCCGTCAAGACCGACGTGTGCGCTCTACCCGCGTTGCAATTACTGCCAAGCTGGTAGCCAACATGCTGCAAGCCGCTGGCGTGAATCGCGTGCTGACCATGGATTTGCACGCCGACCAAATTCAGGGGTTCTTTGACATTCCCGTGGACAACATCTACGCATCCCCCGTGTTGCTGGGTGACCTGAACCAGAAGAAGTACGAAGACCTGATCGTCGTTTCTCCTGACGTGGGTGGTGTGGTGCGTGCTCGTGCACTGGCCAAGCAACTGGGTTGTGATCTGGCCATCATCGACAAGCGCCGCCCCAAGGCCAACGTCTCCGAAGTGATGCACGTGATTGGTGACATCGATGGTCGCAACTGCGTGATCATGGATGACATGATCGACACTGCCGGTACACTGGTGAAAGCCGCTGAAGTGCTCAAGCAGCGCGGTGCGAAGAATGTGTATGCCTACTGCACACACCCCATCTTCTCGGGTCCAGCCATCCAGCGTATTTCTGAAGGCAGCGCTTTGGACGAAGTTGTGGTGACCAATACCATTCCTCTGAGTCCTGCTGCCCAAGCTTGCAGCAAGATTCGCCAACTGTCTGTGGCACCTTTGTTTGCTGAAACCATGAACCGTATTCAAAACGGTGACTCGGTCAGCAGCCTGTTCCAAGACTAAATTTTCCTTCGGGAATCTGCATCAGCCTCCTTCGGGAGGCTTGCGTTTTCCGGAGTTTCATCCAAGGCTTGTGCCTTGGTTATCAACCGAGTGGGACTGGTCGCGGTCCACTCATATTGGAGTTAGTTATGCAAATCGTCGCAACATCGCGCAATCTGCAAGGTACGGGTGCGAGCCGCCGCCTGCGTATTTCCGGCAACACACCTGGTATCGTTTTCGGTGCTGGCCAAGAAGCCCAGAAAATTGAAATCAACCACAACAACCTGTTCCACGCGCTGAAGAAGGAAGAATTCCACACTTCGATCCTGGACCTGGAAGTTGACGGCAAGTCCACCAAGGTTGTTCTGCGCGATGTGCAGTTCCACCCTTTCCGTCCTCTGGTTCTGCACGTTGACTTCCAACGCGTGGACGAGAACACCAAGGTGGAATCCAAGGTTGCTCTGCGCTACGAAAACATCGAGCAGTCTCCTGCCGTTGCTTCCGAAAACGGCACTGTGACACCTCTGATCACAGAAGTTTCCGTGCTGGCAACTCCTGCGAAGACTCCTGAGTTCATCGCTGTGGACCTGTCCAAGCTGACTTCCAAGATCATCCCCGGTCTGCAAACTGTGAAGGCTCCTGCTGGCGTGAAGATCATCGCTCGCGGCGCTAACAAGAACCCTGCTCTGGTGGCTGTGAAGTTGCCCGAAGCTGCGGTTGCTGCACCTGTGGCTGCTGCGCCTACAGACAAGAAGAAGAAGAAGTAATTTTCTCTTTCTGTCACTCACAGCTTGTAAAGGCTGTGAGCAAAACAAATGGCCCACTCTGTGGGCCATTTGTTTTGCTGGGTGATACGACGTCTCTAGTCCTGATTGGATAATCCTCACATGATCAAACTGTTTGTGGGCTTGGGCAATCCCGGCCCGGAATACGAAGACACACGCCACAACGCCGGCTTTTGGTGGATTGATGGCTTGGCCCGTGAGCTCAAAGTACAGTTGCAGCCCGAGCGCAGCTACTGGGGTTTGGTCGCACGCGCCAATGTGCAAGGCAATACGGTGTGGTTGCTGCAACCCCAAACATTCATGAACCTGTCGGGCAAATCCGTCGGTGCCTTGGCACGTTTTTTCAAGATCAAGCCCGAAGAAGTGCTGGTGGTTCATGATGAGCTGGATTTTGAACCCGGCCAAATCAAGCTCAAAAAGGGCGGCAGCCATGGCGGCCACAACGGCTTGCGTGATATTCACGCCCAGTTGGGCAGCCCAGAGTACTGGCGTTTGCGCGTCGGTATTGGCCACCCCGGGCAAAAAGGAGAGGTCTCGGGCTGGGTACTCAAAAAACCGCCCCAAGATCAGTGGAACGCCATCCAAGAGCAGATTGATCGCAGCCTGAAGGCATGGCCATTGCTGGTGGCGGGCGACATGGACAAGGCAACGGTACAAATCAATACCAACAAGCCACCTCGCCCCAAACCAGCGCGCAAGCCAGCGCCACCGACAGAAGCCTCCGGCCCTGCAACCGAAGAATAAAAAAATAGCTGCTAGCGCTTACTGCATAAGCGCTAGCAGCCAATTTCATTGATATTTGAAAAGTTTTAGCTTTGGGCAGCTTGCGCCTGCAAGCGCTCAAACTTTTGCAGCAAAGTCTCTCGGCTTTCCACAAACTCGGGGTTTACAGGAATGCATGAGACCGGGCACACCTGCATGCACTGAGGCTCCTCAAAATGACCGATGCATTCGGTACACTTGCGGGGGTCGATCTCATAGATCAGCTCCCCCATGTAAATGGCATCATTGGGGCACTCTGGCTCGCATACATCACAATTGATGCATTCATCCGTGATCATTAGCGCCATTACACGCCTCCTTGGCACAAGGCCGCGCCAACGGTGGCCGCACGGTCATAGGTGTTCAACACAGGGGACATAGGCGCAATTATCGTGCCCCGCATCGTCTACTGGATATCTGGCGCACACTTCCATGCTTTGCACTGTGGGATTTGCCGCTATGCTCTGTGCCCGCTTCCCCTTGACCGCTTTGTTTCCATGAGTGTTTTTCTCCTCCAACGACTGCTGACGCTGATTGCCACCCTGCTGGGAGCATCTGCCGTAGTGTTCGCGGTGCTGGAAATTTTGCCGGGCAATGCCGCGCAGGTGCTGATGGGGCCAGATGCCGACCCCGAGGCCGTGGCTGCCATGGCCGAGCAACTGGGGCTAAACCAGCCTGCGCTGCAGCGCTACATGGAATGGATGGCCGGGTTTTTCACGGGTCATCTCGGCAACAGCTATGCCTACGGCTCACCCGTGTGGGAATTGGTGCAAGAGCGCTTGGCACTGACACTGCCGCTGGCAGTGCTGGCCATGGTCATCACCACGGTGCTGGCCTTGCTGGCTGGGGTGTACGCCGCGTCACGACACAACAAGCTGGGCGACATCGGCATCATGGGCCTGGCCCAGCTGGGCATTGCCATCCCCAACTTCTGGTTTGCCATCCTGCTGATCCTGCTGTTTTCGGTGAAGCTGCAATGGTTTTCGGCTGGCGGCTTCCCCGGCTGGAGCGCTGAGATGGGCGGCGGTTTCTGGCCCGCGCTCCAAGCCCTGCTGCTGCCAGCCATTGCTTTGGCGGTGGTGCAGGCTGCCATTTTGGCGCGCATCACCCGCTCTGCCGTGCTGGAGGTGCTGCGCGAAGACTTTGTGCGCACTGCCCGTGCCAAGGGTTTGAGCCAGCGCGCGGTGCTGTGGGGCCATGTGCTGCGCAATGCCTTGATTCCCGTTATCACCGTCATGGGCCTGCAGTTTGCCAATTTGCTGGCGGGCACCATCGTGGTGGAAAACGTGTTTTACCTGCCCGGCTTAGGCCGTTTGATTTTTCAGTCGATTGCCAACCGCGACCTGATTGTGGTGCGCAATTGCGTGATGCTGCTGGCTGCCATGGTGATCTTTGTGAACTTTGTGGTGGATGTGCTGTATGCCGCCATTGACCCCCGCGTGAAAGCCAGCGATCTATGAACCAGCCCCGCACCATATTGCAGCGCGGGCTGCACCACCCCAGTTTTGTGATTGGCGGCATCCTCACCCTGGCCTTGCTAGTGGGTGCGCTGCTGTCTTTTATCTGGACGCCCTGGAGCCCATATGCCATGAATATGGAGGCCAAGCTGCTGCCACCCAGCCCCCAGTTCTGGATGGGCACCGATGCTTTTGGCCGCGATGTGCTCTCACAAATCATGGTGGGGGCACGCAGCTCGATTGCCGTGGGCGTGATTGCTGTGGGTATCGGGGTGGTGTTTGGCGTTAGCTTGGGCTTGTTGGCCTCTGCCCTGCGCGGCTGGGTGGAGGAAGTCATCATGCGCATGTCTGACTTCACCTTAGCCTTTCCGGCCATTTTGTCAGCCATCATGATGACCGCCGTGTTTGGCCCCAGCATGGTCAACGCCATCATCGCAATTGGCATCTTCAACATTCCTACCTTTGCACGCATTACCCGTGCCTCGGCCAATGCCGTGTGGGCGCGCGAGTACATCATGGCTGCACGCGCTTGCGGCAAAAACCGCTTCAGCATCACGCTGCAGCACGTGCTGCCGAATATTTTGGGCGTACTCACCGTACAAGCCACCATCCAGTTTGCACTGGCCATTCTGGCGGAAGCTGCCCTCTCTTATCTGGGACTGGGCACCCAGCCGCCGCAACCATCGTGGGGACGCATGCTCAGCGATGCCCAGACCCTGATGTTCCAAGCACCGCTGCTGGCCGTGTTTCCCGGCGTAGCCATTGCGTTGTCTGTGTTGGGGCTGAATCTGCTAGGCGACGGCCTGCGCGATGTGATGGACCCGCGCCTGTCGCGCCAACGCTAAATGCCGTAAGACCGCCATGCCACTGCTTGAAGTCACCGGACTGAACCTTTTTCTGCGCAGCAGCCAAGGCGCTGTGCAAGCGCTGCGCCACCTGTCGTTCAAGCTGGAGCGTGGACACGCGCTGGGCATTATTGGCGAGTCCGGCAGTGGCAAATCGCTGACCGCGCAAACGCTGATGGGGCTGCAGCCCGACAACGCCAGTGTCACCGGCAGCATACGCTGGGAGGGACGTGAGCTGCTCGGACAAACCGAGCGCGACTGGCAAGCCATGCGTGGTAACCGTATCGCCATGGTGTTCCAAGAGCCGATGACCGCACTCAACCCAGTACACCCGATTGGGCGCCAGGTGGCAGAGCCGCTGCGACTGCACCAACGGCTGGGACACCAGCAGGCACTGCAGGCAGCCACTGCCTTGCTTGAGCGCGTAGGCATTCCTGACGCCCCACGCCGCATGCACGACTACCCGCACCAATTCTCGGGCGGGCAACGCCAGCGCATCACGATTGCGATGGCGCTAGCCTGTGAGCCTGACTTACTGATTGCGGACGAACCCACCACCGCACTGGACGTGACGGTGCAGCAGCAGATTCTGGATCTCATCAATGAAGTGGTGGCAGAGCGCAATATGGCGCTGATCCTCATCTCTCATGACCTGGGCGTGATCTCCCAAAACGTGGACGACATGCTGGTCATGTATGGCGGCCAGATTGTAGAAAGCGGGCCCACCGGCGCCCTCTTTCGCCACATGGGCCACCCCTATACCCGAGGGTTGATGGCCGCACGCCCACGGCTGGATGCGCCCCGCCAGCCCAGTGGCAAGCCGCTGGACTTGTTCACCATTCCCGGTAGCGTCCCCAGCTTGCGCGATTTGCCGCATGGCTGCACCTTCGCCGGGCGCTGCGCGTTCACCCAAGCGCAGTGCAACGACAACAAGCCCCAGCGCGTAGGCATTCCCAGCTTTCAACCCCAAGAAGCTGAACACAGCAGCCTGGGCGTACACCAGGTGCGCTGCCTGCGCCCCGAGGCCATGCGCCCAGGCAATACAGAGGCCTGGAAATGACGCCTGACCACATTCGTGCACCGCTGCTGCAAACCCAGGCACTGGGCAAAACCTATCGCTTGCCCCGGCGCCAACTGTGGCAAGCAGCGCCGCAGGTACATGCCCTGCACAGCGTGGATCTCACCGTGTACAGCGGCCGCAACGTCGGCATTGTGGGCGAATCAGGCTCGGGCAAATCCACCCTGGCGCGTCTGGCCATGGGGCTGGACATCCCCAGCACCGGCCGTGTGCTGTGGGATGGGCAAGACATCCACACCCTCTCTGGCAAAGCCATGCGCACGGCGCGGCGCAACTACCAGATGGTGTTCCAAGACCCTTATGGCTCTTTGGATCCGCGCATGACCGTGGCACGCATCGTGGCAGAGCCCCTGGATGCGTTGAGCCGCTCCACGTGCGCCGAGCAACGCGAGCAAGCCGCCGAGGTGTTGCACCAAGTGGGCCTACAAACCAGTGATCTGGGCAAATATCCGCACGAGTTTTCGGGCGGCCAACGCCAGCGTATTGCGATTGCCCGTGCCTTGATCACCCACCCCCAGCTCATCGTGGCCGATGAACCGGTCAGTGCGCTGGACGTCTCGGTGCAAGCCCAGGTGCTCAACCTGCTGCTGGACTTGCAACAACGCTTTGGCATGACGTATTTGCTCATCAGCCACGACCTGGCCGTGGTCAATCATTTGTGTGAGGAAGTCATCGTCATGCAGCAGGGCAGTGTGGTGGAGCGTGGCAGCCCCAAACAGCTGTTTAACCATGCCCAGCACCCCTATACGCAAAAGCTGCTGAATGCCGTGCCCCAGATTGCCCCAGGCCGTGCGCGGGCACTGCGACAGCTGCGCGAGAAAGCCAGCTCTAACTTGGTGTAAAAAGCGGTCTGCGGCCTGACGGTGCGAGACAGCACTGCAGGCCTGTTTGCTATTTGACCGATTCATTGAGACATTCCGGAGATCGCCCATCATGATCCAACGCCGCAGCTTGCTGGCATCTGGCGCCTTTGCAGGCTTGACCACGCTGGTGCCCTTGCCAACGTTTGCGCAGCCAGCCAAAAAAGACACGGTGACACTGGCCTTGACGCTGGAGCCTCCGATGCTGGACCCCACCGCCAGCGCCGCTTCCTCGATTTCGGAGATCACGCAATACAACATCTTTGAGACGCTCACCAAGATCAACCCGGATGGCAGCGTCTCCCCCCTGCTGGCCGAGAGCTGGGAAGTCTCCAGCGACCTCAAAACCTACACCCTGCGCCTGCGCAAGGGCGTGCAATTCCAAAACGGTGAGCCCTTCAATGCGCACACCGTGAAGTTTTCGTTCGAGCGTGCGGGCGGTGACAAAAGCACCAACAAAGACAAGCGCACATTTGCCAATTTGTCGGTGCGGGTGATTGACGACTACACCGTCGAGCTGATCACCGAAGACATCGACCCGGACTTCTTGTTCGTGCTGGGCCAAGGCACCTCCATCATCGTCGAGCCCAAGAGCGCTGCCACCAACACCAGCAAACCGGTCGGCACCGGCCCGTACAAGCTGGCGCAATGGCAAAAAGGCGCGTCCGTCACCCTCGTGGCATGGCCGCAGTACCGCGATGCGGGCAAGATCCGCATCAAGCGCGCAACGTTCCGCTTCATTCCCGACGCGGCCGCCCAAGTGGCCGCCTTGCTGGCCGACGATGTGGATGCCTTCCCGCGCGCCACACCGCGCAGCGTGCCGCAGTTTGAGAAGAACCCGCGCTTTCAAGTCATCATCAGCGGCTCACGCGCCAAAACCATTTTGGCCATCAACAACGGCAAGAAACCGTTGAACGATGTGCGTGTGCGCAAGGCCATCGCGGCTGCCATTGACCGCAAGGCCATCATCGAAGGCGCTGCCGAGGGCTATGGCGTGCCCATTGGCAGCCACTATGTGCCCGGCGCGTTTGGCTATGTGGACACCACCGGCATCAACCCGCACAACATCGACAAAGCCAAGGCCTTGCTCAAAGAAGCGGGCGTGCCACTGCCGCTGAAGCTGACGATGACCCTGCCCCCGGCCCCGTATGCGCGCCAGGGCGGCGAAATCATTGCAGCCCAACTGGCCAAGGTGGGCATTGAAGTCAAGCTGCAGAACGTGGAATGGGCACAGTGGCTGTCGGGCACCTACGGCAACAAGCAGTACGACCTGACCATGATCAGCCACGTCGAGCCTTTTGATCTGGGCAACTTTGCCAAGCCCGATTACTACTGGGCTTATGACTCGCAAGAGTTCCGCGATCTGTTTGAGAAGATCAAGCACACGCCCAAACCCACCGACCGCGCACGCTTGCTGGGTGAGGCCCAGCGCCTGCTGGCCAATGACGCCGTGCACGGCTTTTTGTACCAGCCCCAGTGGGTGACGATTGCCAACAAAAACCTGCGCGGCCTGTGGAAAGACATGCCGATTTTTGTGAACGATTTGTCGGCCATGCACTGGTCAGACAAAAACTAGGCACCTCAAAGACCATAGCACCTTGCGCTTACCAAACAAGGATTTCAGATACTTAACTATCTGAAGTCCTTTATTTATGTGCACCAAAAGATATTCTTTTTTAAAAATCATCACTTCTGCACCGTAACCAGTCGCACGGCCAGCCCCAGAAACACCAGCCCCGCCAGCCGGTTCAGCCACCACTGCCCGCGTGCAGAGCGCAGCAGCAAGCCGCCAAAAGCCCCTGAAAAACAGGCAATCGCGCCAAACACCAAGAAGGTTGCCAGCACAAACACCCAACCAAAGCAGATGATTTGCAGCGCCACACTGCCGCGCGCCGGGTCGGCAAACTGCGGCAAAAAGGCCAGAAAGAAAATCAGCACCTTGGGGTTGGTCAAATTCATCACCACCCCGCGGCCCACCATGCGCAGCGCCTCGCGCCACGGCAGCGGTGGCAGCTGGCCTGCAACCTGCGGCGCCGCGCTGGTGCTCGCTGGCGCCCGCAATGCGCCCCACGCCAGCCATGCCAAATAGGCCGCGCCGCACCACTTCAGCACCGTGAACGCCGCACTGGAAGCCGCAAACACCGCCGCCAGCCCCAGCGCCACCGCGGTGGTGTGCACCACAATGCCCAGGCACAGCCCCAGCACCACGCACATACCCACACGCCAGCCTCGCTGTACGGCCTGCACCAGAACAAACAAGTTATCGGGCCCGGGGCTGAGTGCCAACAGCACCGCCACCCCAAAAAAAGCCAGCAAAGCATCTACAGCAGGCATCGGATCATCTCTTTGCAACACACAACAAGCTCCGATTGTGCGTGCACGCTCGCCGCATCACCAGTGCCTGCTGGCGACGCCACAGTGCGCCAAAAACAAAGCCCCGCATGCAGCATATGCAGCGGGGCTGGAGGAATGCCGCACGGCGACGGCGGCAGCCCGCTTTTCAGCGCGGCTGTAGCACCCCGCGCCCCGGCAGACACTGCGCATTGTGAAACGGCCCCTCGGCCTTGCGCCACCCTTGCGCAGGCATGAACTGTGCGCACACGCGCTGCCCATCGAGCTTGCTGGCCCACCAAAACCACGGCGCGGGCGCCGCGCCCGCCGACAAGGCACCCACAAGCAACGCAACGGCAAGGCCACCATTTCGCACATTCAAGCTTTGCATGGCGCCCACTTTAGCCGATGGCCAAGGCCGTCACGCCCAGCGCAATCAGGATGGCCCCGCCAATGCGCACCATGCGGTCACCCTCTTTGAGCAAATGCCCACCAATCAACGCCGCAAACAGCATGGACACCTCGCGTGCCGGCGCCACATGCGAAATCGGCGCGCTTTGCATGGCAAACAGCACCAGTACATAGGCAATCGGGCTGACCACGGCCACCAGCAGCGCCCAGCGCCACTGCACCGTCCACAGCGAACGGGCCTCTGGCAGATTGCGCAACACCACAGGCGCCAGCAGCACCACGCGCAAACAGCTGCCCAGGTAGTCGATCAGGATGGGCGACAGCAGCAGCACCTTCACGCCGTAGCCGTCCACCACGGTGTAGCCCGCAATAAAGATCCCCGTCACCACGCCATACAGCAGCCCGTGGTACAGGCGCTGCTGCGCAGCCGCGTCACGGCGCTGGAGAAACAGCCCGGGGCCGCCCGCAATCAAAAACACCCCCAGCACCACGCCCACAATCCCCAGCACACCCAGTTGGGAGATGGCTTCGCCCAGCACCACAATCGCAAACAAAGAGCTCATCAACGGGCCACTGCCACGCGCCAGCGGGTACACCACCGTCAGATCGGCATGGCGGTAGCCACGCAGCAAAATCACGTAATAAAACAGGTGCAACACCCCGCTGGCTGCCACCAAGGCCCACGGCTGCCAGCCCCAGTGCGGCACCACGTCATGACCCACCCACCACGCCAGCGGTGCCCACACGACGATGAGCAAGGCCGAGGAAAAGAAGGCAAAGCGCGCATCGCCCCCGGCTTTTTTGGCGGCAATGTTCCACCCGGCGTGGATCAGGCCTGCCAACACAATCAGTGCAAATGCTTGGAGCGACATGCCAGCAACTCAGCCACAAAAAAGGCTGCGCAACGCGCAGCCTGGGGATGCAAGGGAGGACAACTTCAATCGGCCTTGCGCCCGGGGATCAAGGCCAGGAACTCACGGCGCAGCGTGGGATCTTTGAGGAAGGCGCCCCGCATGACAGAGTTGAGCATCTTGCTATCTTTTTCACGAACGCCGCGCCAAGACATGCAAAAATGTGAGCACTCCATGACAACTGCAAGGCCATCAGGTCGGGTTTTTTCCATAATCAGGTCGGCCAACTGGATGATGGCCTCTTCCTGAATCTGGGGGCGCCCCAACACCCAATCGACCAAGCGCGCGTATTTAGACAGGCCGATCACATTGGTGTTTTTGTTGGGCATCACCCCAATCCACACCTTGCCCATGACCGGGCACAGGTGGTGGCTGCAGGCTGAACGCACCGTGATGGGGCCCACAATCATCAGCTCATTGAGGTTCTTGCCGTTGGGGAACTCGGTGATGGCAGGCTGCTTGTGGTAGCGCCCCGCAAACACTTCCTTCAGGTACATCTTGGCAACGCGGCGTGCAGTGGCCTGGCTGTTGTGGTCGTTCACGGTGTCAATCACCATGCTGTCGAGCACGCCCTGCATCTTGCTTTCCACCTCGTCGAGCAAGAGCTCTAGCTCACCGGGCTCGATGAATTCCGCAATATTGTCATTCGCGTGAAAACTGCGCCCAGCCGCCTGCACCCGCTCGCGGATTTTGACGGAGACGGGGGTGCCTTGCGGGTCTTGCACCGCAGGCTGTTGGGCAGAAGCTGCAACCAAATCTTGAAACATGGGCGGCATGGTAACAGTGAATCAGCGGGCCGACAGACGCTATGGGATTGTGCTGCCGCTCAGAGTTTGAACTCTGCAATCAACGGCAGGTGGTCCGACATGCGCCACCAAATACGGCCTTGCGGCACCTGCAAGCTCATCGGCTCCAGGCCACGCACGTACACATGGTCCAGCTGCGCCAACGGCAGGCGTGAGGGGTAGGTGAAGGTGCTGCTGTCGCCATCGTATTCATACATGCCAAAACCCGCCAGCATGCGTTTGATGTGATTGCCCCAATCGTTAAAGTCGCCCGCCACCACCACCGGTGCACCGGGCGGCACTTCGCGCTCAATGAACTGGTGCAACTGTTGAATTTGGCGCACCCGGCTGCCCGCAATCAGCCCCAAATGCACGACCACGGTATGCACCGAACGGCCTTGAAACATCACCTCCGCATGCAGCAAACCGCGCTGCTCAAAGCGGTGATCCGACACATCCAGGTGATTCACATCGCGCACCGGCCAGCGCGACAGCAGGGCGTTGCCATGCTCGCCATCTTTGGTGAAGGCGTTGGTGCGGTAAATGGCTTCGTAGCCCTCCGGGGCCAGGTACTCGGCCTGCCCCACCTGGGGCCAGTTCTCGAAATAGTTGGCCTCGCGGCGGTTCATCTTGCGCACTTCTTGCAGACACACAATGTCTGCATCCAGTTGCTCTACCGCCAGCCCCAGGTTGTGAATCTCTAGCCGCCGCGTTGGCCCCAGGCCCTGTACCCCCTTGTGGATGTTGTAGGTGGCGACGCGCAAAATCCCCGTATCCGCAGGCACGATCAGCCCGGACTCGGTGGTTGCTGTGGCAGCAAGTGGAAACAGTGGCTCAGACGTCATGCTGAAAGAAAAGCAGGCAAGTGAAGAATGGCTTCGGCATTCGAAGGCGCATAACAGCGATCTGCTGCTTCGCGCCAAGCATGCCAAGCAAATGCGGTGTGCTCTTGCGGATTCAAGGTGACTTCAACGTAGGACGGCACCCGAAGCCCAAACACCCGCTCGGTGTTCATGCACACCCCTGGTGCGTAGCGGTGCAGCCATTGGGGATAGATCGGGTAGCGGTTCTCCAGTTCCCAATCCTGCAGCTGGCAGCCCGGTGCCTGCACATCAATACCCGTCTCCTCCCACACCTCGCGGGCAGCCGCTTGGTGCCACGCTTCGTCCTGCACCTCCTTGCTGCCCGTCACCGACTGCCAAAACATGCCACCCAGTCCGTCACCCTGGGTGCGTTGCAGCAACAACACCTGCCACGTGGCGGTGTAAATCACGACCAGCACCGACTGGGGGATTTTGTAAGGCAGGCCGTGGCACGGAGCATTCATACCGTTCATCTTCACACCAAAGCATGACGGCAACACGAAAAAAGCCTTTGCGTTGCCGCAAAGGCTTTTGGTCTTTTTAGCTTCTAACGCTTATCTATCAAACGTTAGAAGCTATGAATGCAAGAGCAATCGATTTACGATGCCTTGACCGCATCGGGGTTGCGCAGGCGGATGTGCAACTCGCGCAACTGCTTCTCGTCGACCGGCGAAGGCGCCTGGGTCAGCAGGTCTTGCGCACGCTGGGTCTTGGGGAAGGCGATCACGTCGCGGATCGACTCGGAGCCTGTCATCAGCGTGATCAGACGGTCCAGACCGAAGGCCAGACCACCGTGGGGAGGCGCGCCGTACTGCAGCGCGTCCAGCAGGTAGCCAAACTTGGCGCGCTGCTGCTCGGGGGTGATATTCAGCGCTTCGAATACCTTGGCCTGCACGTCAGCACGGTGGATACGCACCGAGCCGCCGCCCAGTTCCCAGCCGTTCAAGACCATGTCGTAGGCCTTGGCAATGCACTTGCCGGGGTCGGTCGCCATGAGTTCTTCGTGGCCATCCTTGGGCGAGGTGAAGGGGTGGTGCACGGCCACCCAGCGGTCTTCTTCTTCGTCGTGTTCGAACATCGGGAAGTCCACCACCCAGAGTGGCGCCCACTTGTCTTCGAACAGGCCGCTCTTCTTGCCGAATTCGCTGTGGCCGATCTTCAGGCGCAGCGCGCCGATGGCGTCGTTGACGATCTTGCCCTTGTCGGCACCAAAGAAAATCAGGTCACCATCTTGCGCGCCGGTGCGCTTCAAGATTTCTGCAATCGCGGCATCGTGCAGGTTCTTCACGATGGGCGACTGCAGACCGTCACGGCCCTTGGCCACTTCGTTGACCTTGATCCACGCCAGGCCCTTGGCACCGTAGATCTTCACGAACTCGGTGTAACCATCGATTTCGCCACGCGAAATCTGGGCACCACCGGGCACGCGCAGGGCCACCACGCGGCCACCCTTGGTGGTGGCGGGGGTAGAGAACACCTTGAAGTCCACGTCAGCCATCACGTCGGTCAGCTCGGTGAACTCCAGCTTGACGCGCAGGTCGGGCTTGTCCGAACCAAAGCGGAAGGCCGCATCCTGGTACGTCATGATGGGGAACTCGCCCAGGTCCACGCCCAACTGCTGCTTGAACACCTCGGTGATCATCTGCTGGAAGATGGCGCGGATTTCTTCTTCGTTCAGGAACGAAGTTTCGCAGTCGATCTGCGTGAATTCAGGCTGACGGTCAGCGCGCAGGTCTTCGTCGCGGAAGCACTTGGTGATCTGGTAGTAGCGGTCAAAGCCCGAGACCATCAGCATCTGCTTGTACAACTGGGGCGACTGGGGCAGCGCGAAGAACTGACCATCGTGCACGCGCGAGGGCACCAGGTAGTCCCGGGCGCCTTCGGGCGTGGACTTGCCCAGCATGGGGGTTTCGATGTCGATGAAGCCCAGCTTGTCCAGGAAGTTACGCACCTGGATGGAGGTCTTGTAGCGCAGCATCAGGTTGCGCTGCATCACGGGGCGGCGCAGGTCCATCACGCGGTTGGTCAGGCGCACATTTTCGGACAGGTTCTCGTCGTCCACCTGGAAGGGAGGCGTCACCGCGGCGTTCAGCACGTTCAACTCGTGGCACAGCACTTCAATTTGGCCGCTCTTGAGCTTGTCGTTGGTGGTGCCGGCGGGGCGTGCACGCACGATGCCCTTGACCTGCACACAGAACTCGTTGCGAATGTCCTCGGCCACCTTGAACATCTCGGGGCGGTCCGGGTCGCACACCACCTGCACATAGCCTTCGCGGTCGCGCAGGTCAATAAAGATCACGCCACCGTGGTCACGGCGACGATTCACCCAACCGCACAGGGTAACGGTTTCGCCCATCAGGGCTTCGGTCACAAGACCGCAATATTCAGAGCGCATGGCCATGGTCTATCTTCCTGCGCCTCAGGGGACGCGCTTGTTTGGGTTGTTTATCGTTCTTCGTCCGGCAGGGGCAATGGCGGCGGCACCACCACACCCATCGAGACGATGTACTTGAGCGCAGCGTCCACGCTCATTTCAAGTTCCACACAGTCACTCTTGCGCATCAGCACAAAGTAACCGCCTGTCGGATTGGGCGTAGTGGGCACAAACACGCTCACAAACTCGTCACGCAGGTAGCTGGCCACCTCGCCCGCAGGGTTGCCGGTGATGAAGGCCACCGTCCACACGCCTTCACGCGGCCACTGCACCAACACGGCAGTGCGAAACGCATTGCCGTTGTCGGAAAACACGGTGTCCGACACCTGCTTCACGCTGGAATAAATCGAGCGTACCACCGGTATGCGGGTGATGACGGCATCGCCCCAAGACACCAACTTGCGGCCTACAAAATTGCTGGCAATGGCACCAATGGACAGCAGCACCACCAAGGTCAGGATGACGCCGAACCCCGGAATGTGCATGCCCAGCAAGTGATCGGGCTGCCAATCTGCGGGCAACAGATACAGGGTTTGATCCAGTGTGCTGATGATCCAGTGCAGCACCCAGACCGTAATCACGCCCGGGACGATAACCAGCAAGCCGGTGAACAGCCATTTACGCAGAGCAGACATGGGGTGCTTCAAGCCTCCGCCGCTGCGGGGCAGCCTGCCGCGGCGCAGGCGCTGCCGCCCGCATCACACGCGGGCGCCGCCGCAGTTGCTGGGGTGCCGCTGGAGCCCCCCTTGAAGTCTGTGGCATACCAGCCCGTGCCCTTGAGTTGAAAGCCCGGTGCGGTCAATTGCTTGGCAAACGCAGCGGCGCCGCAGGCTGGGCAGTCGGTCAACGCTGCATCAGACATCTTTTGCAGCACATCTTTGGCGTGGCCACAGGCGGCACACTTGTACGCATAAATCGGCATAGCTTCAGGTCATCAGGCCAAAGGCCAAAAACAGAGAATTCGCAAAAACCCTCAATTATAGGCGGCCGTGCTTTGTGTCGCCCAAAGTGGGATTGGGCAATGCCCTGCCGCCAACAATGCATGCCCCACAGCGCACCAAGGGCGCCTGAGCGCCCTTGGATCCGCTTGCAACCAGCGGTTTTTATTCCGTCTTGCTGCCTTGGTAATGCACCACCTCGTCTTGCTGGTTGGCGATGTACTGCGGGGCCAGTGAGCCAAACACCATACCGGTGAATGCGCCAATCAAACCGGCCAATTGTTGCGGAAAGAGCTCGGCCCAGCCGGGCATGAAGATAAAGGTCAGCCACACGCCCAAGCCCAGCGCCACGGCCAGCAAAGCACCTTGTGTGGTGGCACGCTTCCAGTACAAACCGCACACCAGCGGCACAAAGGCCCCCACCAGCGGCACCTGGTAGGCACCCGCGACCATTTCATAGATGGAGCTGTCTTGCATGCTGATGGCATACACCAGCACGCAGACGGTGAACACCACCACGGTCACACGCATGGCCTTGAGGGTTTGCGCATCGCTCATGCCGGGCTTGAGGTTGCGCAGCACGTTCTCCACAAACGAGGTCGAGGGCGCCAGCATGGTGGCCGATGCGGTCGACATGATGGCCGAGAGCAACGCGCCAAAGAAGGCAATTTGCAGCGCCACGGGCATGTGCTGCATCACCAGCGTAGGCAAAATCTTCTGGGGGTCTTCCTCCATCAGTGCTGCGGTCGCCTCGGGCATGACCAGCACCGCCGCCGTCACCACAAACATGGGGATGAAGGCGAACACGATGTACAAGCTGCCGCCAATGATGGGCCCCAAACGCGCGACGCTTTCGTTTTTGGACGACATGACGCGCTGAAACACGTCTTGCTGCGGGATGGAGCCCAGCATCATGGTGATGGCTGCCGCAAAGAAAAACAGCCATGTTTTGGCGTCGGCTTCCACGGGCAAAAATTGCATCTTGCCTTCAGCCACCGCGTAGTCGATCACTTTGTCGGCACCGCCAGCCAGATCGCCGGCAAAGATGGCAATCGCCACCAAGCCTGCGCAAATCACAATCATCTGCACCAAATCGGTCACCGCCACCGACCACATGCCGCCAAACAAGGTGTACACCAGCACAATCAGCGTGCCCAGCACCATGCCCTGCACCATGCTCAGTGCGCCGTCTGTCAGCAGGTTGAACACCAGCCCCAGCGCCGTAACCTGTGCCGCCACCCAGCCCAGATAGCTGAAGATGATGATGACCGAGCACAACAACTCAACGCTCTCGCCGTAACGCAGGCGGTAGTAGTCACCAATGGTGATGAGGTTCTTTTTGTAGAGCTTGTAGGCAAAAAACAGGCCCACCAAGATCAGGCACATGCCCGCGCCAAACGGGTCTTCCACCACCCCGCCAAGGCCGTCTTGCACGAACACGGCCGACACCCCCAGCACCAACTCCGAACCAAACCAGGTCGCGAACGTGGTAGCCACCACGATGTACAACGGCAAATTGCGCCCTGCCACCGCATAGTCCGCCGTGTTGCTCACACGGCGCGCTGCATAAAGGCCAATGCCAATCGACACCAACAGGTACGCGGCGATAAAGGTAATCAGCATGGTGGCTGTTCCCCCGGAAAAGGTAAGAGGTTGTAGAAAATTTTTGAGGCGCGATTATGGGCATGTCTCGCGACCCTTTCGAGAAAAAAACGCAGCTTGTCTGCTTGCGGCCACAAATAAAAAAGAGCGCCTTGCGCTTGAGTCATAAAGCTTTGAGATAGATATCACCCTCAAAGCCTTTAAACACAAGCGCTAGGCGCTCTCTTTATTTGCAGATAAGCACTTGCTTACGCAGCAAGCACCATGCAGAGCCAGCGTTAAAAAACCCGAACTCTCGTAAGGACTTGCATGGACAGCATGCCCAGTACAAACCCCAGGCCTCCGTAAACCAAGCCCTGCAGCAGACGGTTGGTGCGCCGCTGCTCTTTCAGCAATTCCTGTACCAATTGCTGGTCAGGGCCATTTTTTTGCTGCAAATAGCCGTAGACCAGGCGCGGCAGCTCGGGGATGAGCTTGGCGTAGCGGGGCGCCTCGGCCTGCAACTCGCGCCAAAAGCGCTGCGGCCCCATTTGTTCCAGCATCCACTTTTCCAGGAATGGCTTGGCCGTGCTCCACAAATCCAGGTTAGGGTCGAGTTGGCGACCCAGCCCTTCAATGTTCAGCAGTGTTTTTTGCAGCAGCACCAGTTGCGGCTGAATCTCAACCTGGAAACGGCGCGAGGTCTGGAACAGGCGCATCAGCACCATGCCCAGCGAAATCTCGGCCAGCGGACGGTCAAAGTACGGCTCGCACACGGCACGGATGGCCGCCTCCAGCTCTTCCACACGCGTGGTCGCAGGCACCCAGCCACTTTCGATGTGCAAGGCGGCTACGCGCTTGTAGTCGCGGCGAAAGAACGCCAGGAAGTTCTGCGCCAGGTACTCTTTGTCAAACTCCGTGAGCGTACCCACAATGCCAAAGTCCAGCGAGATGTAGCGCCCGAAAGTCTTTGGCTCCAGGCTCACCATGATGTTGCCCGGGTGCATGTCGGCGTGGAAAAAGCCATCGCGGAACACCTGGGTGAAAAACAGCGTCACGCCGTCACGCGCCAGCTGCGGGATATCTACCCCCGCCTCACGCAACTGCTCCACCTGGCTGATGGGCACGCCTTGCATGCGCTCCATCACCATCACCTCGGTGTGGCAGTAATCCCAGAAGATTTCTGGAATCAGCACCAAATCCAGCCCTTCCATGTTGCGGCGCAACTGCGCCGCGTTGGAGGCTTCGCGGATCAGATCCAGCTCATCGTGCAGGTAGTTGTCAAACTCCGCGACCACCTCCAATGGCTTCAAGCGCTTGGCTTCGTGCGAGAGCTTTTCGACCCAGCCAGCCATCATGTACATGAGGGCCACATCCTTGTCGATCACCGTCTTCATGCCCGGGCGCAGCACCTTGACGGCCACTTCCCGCTCCGAGCCATCGCGATCACGCACCGTGGCAAAGTGCACCTGGGCAATCGACGCACTGGCCACCGGCGTGCGCTCAAACTGCACAAAGATCTGGTCAATCGGCTTGCGGAAGCTGCGCTCAATCGTGGCAACAGCGATGTGCGAATCAAACGGCGGCACACGGTCTTGCAGCTTGGCCAGCTCTTGCGCCACATCGGGGGGCATCAAGTCGCTGCGCGTAGACAGCACCTGGCCAAACTTCACAAAGATGGGGCCCAACTGCTCCAGCGCCTCACGCAGGCGAACGCCGCGCGGCGCCTCCAGCTTGCGGCCAATTGTCAGCACCCGGCGCAAACGGTTCAGCCACGGGTGTTGAAAGCTGGAAAGCACCAACTCATCAAGCCCGTAGCGCAGCACCACCCAGATGATGGTGAAGCCTCGAAAAAAGCGACTCATTGCTGCGCGCTGCCCGCTGGCATGCGGCCACCCACAAACTGGCGGATCGCGCCCGCCACAGTACGTCCCAGCGTGGCCAGCGTGTGGGCTGGCACATCCCCCATGATGCGGGCCATGTCTTCTTCGACATCCCACTCCACGTTGTCCACCAGCCAGTTGATCTCCGCCGCCAGTTGCACATCACCTTCAATGCGCAAATTGGGCTTGCCGCCGGTCAAGGCGGCTTGCGCCAAAGCCAAAGGATTGGTGTCGGTGATTTCCAGCTGCAGGTCGGGGGTCGCACCCTCCGGCGCCAGATTCAGCAGGCCTGCAGGCGTTACCACCAAGGCCATGTTGAAATTGCGCCATTGGACGCGGGCCACGCGCCCCTTTTGGCGCACCAGGCGCTCCATGGCTTCGCGCTCCTGCATCAACACATGGTTGAGAAACAGTACCGCGCGCTGCTGGGTTTCGTGGACGAGCCAGCTTGGTGGTTGCACGACTTCGACCGCGCGCTCCACTAAACCGTTCAGGAATGAAAAAGGGGACTGTGTTGCCATAGTCCCCTGATTATTCCTGAAGTGGAAAGTTTTTTAACCTAAGGCTTGTAAACCCGCAACCAACCAGCCGCTGGAGTTGTCTTTGGGCTTGGCCATATTCCACACTTCACGGAAGGGGCTGGGGCCCGCCGAGGGTTCTTCGCGGATCAGGCCCGAGAATTCCACACTGGCCATGTAGGAATCTCCCAAATCCTCAATACCCAGCAAATGGCCGTCAATCATGACCACATCGGTCTGGTTGGGTGCGCCAGCGCTTTGGGCTTCACGCTCTTCGAGTTGCTGCTTGATTTCAGCCAGCATGTCGTCGGTCATCATCGCGCGCAAGGTGGCGATATCGCCCTTGTCCCAGGCTGCTTGCAGCGTCACAAAGTTGCGCTTGGCGGCATCCAGAAAACCCTGGGCATCAAAGTCTGCAGGCACCTCCCACTGGGCTGCCGTAGCACCGATGCCCGAGCCGATCATGGAGCCGGTACCGCCGGGGATTTGCTCCCAAGGGCGGGCCGAGGCGTCATTGCCCACGTTGTGCGACTTGTACTGCGGAGGGGTGGCGACTTCCGCAGGGGGCACAGCCGCGCCTGCACCCTGGAAAGCGAAAGGCGAAGCGGCAGGACGTGCAGCTGCTGACTTTTTGTTCGCACGGGCGCGCATGATGGCACCGATCACCACCATCACTACCAGCGCCAGCAGACCAAACAGCAGCATGTTGGCAAAGGCTTCACCCAAACCCAGCGAATTGGCCAGCCAAGCCAAGCCCAAACCCGCCGCCAGACCGCCGAGCATCGCACCCCAAGGCTTCTTGGCCGGGGCTGCCGCAGCAGGCGTAGCAGGCTTGGCCGCAGCGTTGCTCTGCTGCGCATTTTGCTGCTGCGCAGGGCGTGCAGGCGGAGCAGCGGGTGGTGTGGCTTGGCGCTGTGTCACATTGCTGGACTGCTTGCCAAACGAGCCGCCTCCACCCATGCGTTTGGCTTCTGCCAAGGGATGCATGACGACCAATGCTGCCGCCAAAGTCACTGCCCACACCTTTTTCATCGCTGTATCTCCGTTGAATTTCAAAAACTGTTACTTAACCAAACCCGGCAAAAAAGCTATGCATGGGGGTCTCCTCCCTGTTTAGCACTTGATACCTACATGCAGCGCGACGATGCCGGCTGACATGTTGTGATAGTCCACGTGGCCAAAGCCCGCCTGCTGCATCAGGGCCTTGAGTTCCTCCTGGCCCGGGTGCATGCGGATGGATTCCGCCAGATAGCGGTAGCTGTCGGGGTCGCCCGCCACCATCGAACCCATCTTGGGCAGGATGTTGAAGGAATACCAGTCGTAAGCTTTTTCCAGCGGCTTGGCCACCTTGGAGAACTCCAGCACCAGCAGCTTGCCGCCGGGCTTGAGCACGCGGTTCATTTCTTTGAGCGCCACTTCCTTGTGCGTCATGTTGCGCAAACCAAACGCCACGCTGACCAGATTGAAGTGGTTGTCGGGGAAAGGCAGCTTCTCCGCGTCGCACACCAAGGTGGGCAGCAAGATGCCCTTGTCGGTCAGACGATCACGGCCCACGCGCAGCATGGCCTCGTTGATATCGGTGTGCACCACGGTGCCCGTGGCGCCCACTTTTTTGGAAAACGCCATGGACAAATCGCCCGTACCCCCGGCAATATCCAGCACCTTGTCGCCTTCTTTGAGGTTGGCCACCATGACGGTGTAGGCCTTCCAGGCGCGGTGCAGGCCGCCGGACATCAGGTCGTTCATGACGTCGTACTTGGACGCCACCGAGTCAAACACGCCCCGCACGCGGCTGGCTTTGTCTTTTTCGTCGACCGTCTGGAATCCAAAGTGTGTGCTGCTCATAAGCTTTAAATGTAAGCAGGACACTGCGCTGAGACCAGCGACAACCCCGTATCACCACGGGGCATACAGTGCCTGAATCAAAATTCTGTACCGGGTAAACCGCTTTGAAAGCCTGCCTATCCAGCTACGGTAAATATAGCATCGCAGCCTGCCAAGGTTGAAAACCCGAGGATTTCACCTGTGACTGTGGTGCATCAAACCATCCGCACAAGCTGAGAAAAAACACCCAACCTGCGCAGGAGATTGGTGCGCGCCTGCGCCACACAGAATGGTTGGCGTTAGCTGCTGCAACCACAAGAGCCGCTGCCGCAACCACCACCGCTGGCAGGCGCTGCCGCGCTGCCCGAGCCACAACCGCCGCCAGTGCCGCAGCTGTCACCTGCTTTTTCGGGCATGGGCGTGTCGCGGTCGACGCCTGCAGCTTCCAGGCGCGCCAAATAGGCGGCCCACAGCTGGTCTTGCTGCTCGCCCAGTTCGTACAGGTAGTTCCAGGTAAACAGGCCGCTTTCATGGCCATCGCTGAAAAACGGCTTGATGGCGTAGTTGCCCACTTGCTCGATGTTGGCGATGGTCACGTCGCGCTTGCCGGTTTGCAGCACTTCCTGCCCGGGGCCGTGGCCTTGTACTTCTGCCGAAGGCGAGTACACGCGCATCAGCTCAAAAGGCAGGCGAAAGTTTTTGCCATCGGAATAGCCAACCTCCAGCACCCGCGAAGCGGCATGCACAGTCAGCGATTGGGGAAGAGGCATATCTGCCATGGTGCTACCTATATAAACCATAGCTGCCAGCGCTTGTAAATAGCCAACTTCAGCATCAAAACTATCTGAAACGCTTATTTAGTCAGCGCAAGCCGCTCATATTTGTTAAGCCCAGCCTGCCAATGCCTGCGCAATGGCTGCATCACAGGCCGCGAGTTCGTGCTGCAATTGTGCTTCGCGCGCTAAATCACGCGCACGCAAGGGGCTTGCCCAGACCGATGCGGGAAAGTGGCTGTCCCAGTCATAGCGCGCAATCACGTGCCAGTGCAGGTGCGCCACCATATTGCCCAGCGCCGCCAGATTGATCTTGGTGGGTGCCAAACGCTCGCGCAGCACGCGCTCCACCGCAGCCACCACGGCCATGCAGGTGTTGCGATCGGCCTCAGACAGGTCCGACAGCTCTGCCACATGCGCCGTCCAGATGACGCGGTAGAAGGCGGGAAATCCTTCTTCCTGCGCACGAATGACGCGCAACTGCGCGCCCTGCCAGACGGGCAGGCCGCCCGCCTCGCGGCACAGCACGCAACCTGCTGCAGCGTTATCGGCGGCCATTACAGCAGCACCCGCTCAATGCCACCGGCGTTGGCGCGCTGCACGTACTCGGGCATCCAGTTGTCGCCCAAGATTTGCTTGGCCATTTCCACCACGATGTAGTCCGCTTCCAGCAGGCCATTTTGCAGGTCGTTGCCGTAACGGCTCAGGCCTTGCAGGCAGCTGGGGCAGCTGGTCAGGATCTTGACGTTGCCCTTGGCAGGGACCGAGCCATTGGCGCGCAATTCAGCCTCGCCCTGGCGCAGCTCGTCTTCCTTGCGGAAGCGGATTTGCGTCGAAATGTCGGGGCGTGTGACGCCCAGCGTGCCGGATTCACCGCAGCAGCGGTCGCTCTTGATCGTGGCATCGCCCACCAAGGCCTTCACGGTCTTCATGGGGTCTTGCAGCTTCATGGGGCTATGGCAGGGGTCGTGGTAGAGGTAACCGCCTTGCGCGCCATCGGCAGCGCCGGGCAAGGTAATGCCCTTTTCCAGCAGGTACTCATGGATGTCGATGATGCGGCAGCCGGGGAAGATCTTGTCGAACTGGTAGCCCTGCAGCTGGTCGTAGCAGGTACCGCAGCTCACCACCACGGTCTTGATGTCCAGGTAGTTCAACGTGGTCGCCACGCGGTGGAACAGCACGCGGTTGTCCGTGATCATCTTGTCGGCCACGTCGTACTGGCCCGAGCCACGCTGGGGGTAGCCGCAGCACAGATAGCCGGGCGGCAGCACGGTTTGCACACCGGCGTGCCACAGCATGGCCTGCGTGGCCAAGCCTACCTGGCTGTACAGACGCTCCGAGCCACAGCCGGGGAAATAGAACACTGCCTCAGTATCCGCCGTGGTGGCTTGCGGGTTGCGAATGATGGGAACGTAGTCCTTGTTCTCAATATCCAGCAGCGCGCGCGCAGTCTTGGTTGGCAGGCCGCCGGGCAGCTTTTTGTTCACGAAGTGAATCACCTGCTCCTTGATGGGCGGCTTGCCCACGGTGGCGGGCGGGCGCTTCATCTGGGGCTTGGCCACGGCGTGCAGCAAATCCGACGCCAGACGCTGCGCCTTGAAGCCCACACCTACCATGCCTTTGCGCAGCACGTTGATGGTGTCCGGGTTGGTGGCATTGAGCATCGCCATCGCCATTTTGTTGCCGATGTTGAAGCTCTTTTTGTCCATCTTGCGCAGCAGATTGCGCATGTTCATGGTCACATCGCCAAAGTCGATCTTGACCGGGCAAGGTGTGAAGCACTTGTGGCACACCGTGCAGTGGTCGGCCACATCTTCAAACTCTTGCCAGTGCTTGATCGACACGCCACGGCGGGTTTGCTCTTCGTACAAGAAGGCTTCCACCAGCAGCGAGGTTGCCAAAATCTTGTTGCGCGGGCTGTACAGCATGTTCGCGCCGGGAATGTGCGTGTTGCACACGGGCTTGCACTTGCCACAGCGCAGGCAGTCCTTGACCGAATCAGCAATGGCGCCGATATCGGACTGCTGCATGATCAGCGACTCATGCCCCATCAGGCCAAAGGAGGGCGTATAGGCATTGGTCAAGTCGGCGTACATCAGCGCGTCGCGGGGCGACTCGGCAGGCACCAGCCCGTTCTTTTCGCGGATCAGCTTGCCGCGGTTAAAGCGGCCTTGCGGGTCCACGCGCTGCTTGTAATCGGCAAAGGGCTGCAGCTCTTCATCGGTCAAGAACTCCAGCTTGGTGATACCAATGCCGTGCTCGCCCGAGATCACGCCGTCCAGGCTGCGCGCCAGCACCATGATGCGCGCCACGGCTTCGTGCGCGGTCTGCAGCATGTCATAGTCGTCGGAGTTGACGGGGATGTTGGTGTGCACATTCCCGTCACCGGCGTGCATGTGCAGCGCCACCCACACGCGGCCCTTGAGCACGCGCTGGTGAATTTGCACCACTTCCGCCAAGATGGCATCAAACGCCTCACCACTGAAAATTTGCTCCAGCGGCTTGCGGATCTGTGTCTTCCAGCTGGCACGCAGGCTGTGGTCTTGCAACTGAGGGAACAAGACATCCACATCGGCCAGCCATGCTGCCCACTGGTCACGCACTTCTTGCACCAGCGCCACGGCATGGTGCACACGGTCTTCCAGCAACTCGGCCGAAGGAATGTCCTTGGCGTAGTCTTGCTTGCCCAATGGCAGGTTGCTGTTTTCAAAGAAATTCAGCAGCGCATCACACAGCTTGAGCTTGTTGCGCAGGCTCAGCTCAATGTTGATGCGCTCAATGCCATCGGTGTACTCCGCCATGCGGGGCAGCGGAATCACCACGTCTTCATTGATCTTGAAAGCGTTGGTGTGGCGCGAAATCGCTGCCGTGCGCTTGCGATCCAGCCAGAACTTTTTACGGGCTTCGGCGCTGATGGCCACAAAGCCTTCACCGCTGCGCGAGTTGGCAATGCGCACCACTTCACTGGTCACGCGCGCCACTTCGTCGGCGTCATCTCCCACGATGTCACCGACCAGCACCATTTTGGGCAGGCCACCATTGCCTTTTTTGGATTTGGTGGCGTAGCCCACGGCCTTCAAATAGCGGTCATCCAGATGCTCCAGACCGGCCAGCAACACGCCCGAGCGCTTTTGCTCCTCGAACATGTAGTCCTTGATTTCCACGATCGAAGGCACCGCATCCTTGGCGTGGCCAAAGAACTCCAGACACACTGTGCGGGTGTGCTCGGGCATGCGGTGCACAATCCAGCGCGCGCTGGTGATCAGGCCGTCCGTACCTTCTTTTTGCACACCGGGCAGGCCCGACAGGAATTTGTCGGTCACGTCCTTGCCCAAGCCTTCCTTGCGGAATTTTTGGCCTGGAATATCCAGCCGCTCCGTGCGCAACGGCGTTTTGCCGTCGGCTGCGAAATAACGCAGCTCAAAGCTGGCCATTTCCGCGTCATGGATCTTGCCGAGGTTGTGGCCAATGCGCACCACCTCCAGCCACTCCGCATCGGGGGTCACCATGCGCCAGCTGGCCAGGTTATCCAAGGCGGTGCCCCAGAGCACGGCTTTTTTGCCACCCGCATTCATGGCGATATTGCCACCAATGCAGGACGCCTCGATCGAGGTGGGGTCCACCGCGAACACAAAGCCCGCGCGCTCGGCCGCATCGGCCACGCGCTGGGTAACCACACCGGCTTCGGTCCACACCGTAGGCACGGGGTGGTTCACACCGGGCAGCGTGACTTGTTCCACTTCGGTAATGGCTTGCAGTTTTTCGGTGTTGATGACCACCGAGCGCCATGTCAGCGGAATGGCGCCGCCGGTATAGCCCGTGCCGCCTCCACGAGGAATGATGGTCAACTCCAACTCAATACAACCCTTGACCAGCCGCGCCATCTCGGCTTCGGTGTCGGGCGTCAGCACCACAAAGGGGTATTCCACGCGCCAGTCCGTGGCGTCGGTCACGTGGCTGACACGCGAGAGGCCATCAAACTTGATGTTGTCTTTGTGGGTGAGTTTGCCCAGCGTCTTGCGCACACGCTGGCGCAAATCTGCTGCTTCCACAAACATGCGGTCGAACTCGCGCACCGCGCGGTTGGCGGCCTCAATCAGCTCGCCCACCAGGGCGTCGCGGTGTGCATCGTCCTGGGGCAGGCGGCGCTTTTGCACTTCCGCCATGCGGTGCTGCAAGGCCTCCACCAGCAGCTTGCGGCGATCCGGGTTGTGCAGGAGGTCGTCTTGCAGGTAGGGGTTGCGCTGCACCACCCACATATCGCCCAACACTTCGTAGAGCATGCGGGCAGATCGCCCGGTCTGACGCTCTTGTCGCAATTGGTTGAGCACACTCCATGCAGAGGTGCCCAGTAAACGGATCACGATTTCCTTGTCGGAAAACGAGGTGTAGTTATAGGGGATCTCACGGAGACGGGCGGGTTCGGCAGCGCGGTTCACCAGCGCTGCCTGCGCAATCGGTGCATTCATGGATTTAGACCGGGTTGGGCGCTGTGGGCGCACCTTAAGTCATGGGGAGGTCAATTTTATGCCAGCCCCCAAACTCTGCTGACACACCCCCAAGAGACCTGACGCCAGCATTGCCAAAAACTTCTCGCTATGGTTTTGTTCTCTTTTCGCCACTACGCAAAAACCACAATTGCGCGCAAAAAGCATCAAAAAAGAAAAAAATTCGCGTCAATCCTAAGCTTCAAATTTTTCTTGGCTTCTAGAATGGCGCCACTGTTGCTATGGGCCTGCCAGTGTGCTTTGGCATGCACGGACATATCGCAGTGCGCCGGTCATAACCCTCCACACAGGGAAATGACTGTCATAAAAGTGTCGCATTTGTTCATACGATGAAGGCACTAGTTTTCTACACGTAGAGGAGTTTTCCATGCAATACAAGCAAATCGCCCTGTCTGCGGTGATCGCCGCAACCACGATGGGTGCGGCCAACGCAGCCACTGAGATCCAGTGGTGGCACTCGATGACCGCCGTGAACAACGAGTGGGTCAACGATCTGGCCAAGCAATTCAACGAAAGCCAAAGCGAATACAAAGTCGTACCCACCTTCAAGGGCGTGTATGACGAGTCCATGACTGCTGCGATTGCTGCGTTCCGCTCGGGCAATGCTCCTCACATCCTGCAAGTGTTTGAAGTGGGCACTGCCACGATGATGGCTTCCAAGGGCGCCACCGTGCCCGTGGGCAAGATCATGGCCGATGCGGGCGCCAAGTTCGATCCCGCGGCCTACATCCCCGCTGTGGCTGGCTACTACACCGCCCCCAACGGCCAGATGCTGAGCTTCCCCTTCAACAGCTCCACGACCATCTTCTATTACAACAAGGACGCATTCAAGAAGGCTGGCTTGCCAGACACCGCGCCCAAGACCTGGCCTGAAGTGTTCGCTGCTGCCAAGAAGCTCAAGGAATCGGGCCACAGCTGCCCCATGACCCTGGCCTGGCAAGGCTGGACCCAGCTGGAGTCCTTCTCCACCTGGCACAACGTGGAGTTTGCAACCCACCAAAACGGTCTGGGCAAGGATGGCTACAAGGCCCGCCTGAAGATCAACTCGCCTTTGCACGTCAAGCACATCGACAACCTGTCTGCCGCAGCCAAGGCTGGTGAGTTTGTCTACAAGGGCCGTGCCTCGACAGCCCAGGCCTCGTTCACTGCGGGTGAGTGCGCCATGATCCAGACCTCGTCCGGCTTCTACGGCGATGTCTCCAAGAACGCCAAGTTCGCCTATGGTCTGGCCCCTCTGCCTTACTACGACGACGTCAAGGGTGCTCCTCAGAACACCGTGATCGGCGGCGCTTCGCTGTGGGTGATGGCTGGCAAGAAGGCCCCTGAGTACAAGGGCGTGGCCAAGTTCTTCGAATTCCTGTCGCAGCCTGAAATCCAAGCCGCTTCGCACCAGCGCACCGGCTACCTGCCTGTGACCATGGAAGCATTCAAGCTGACCGAAAAGTCGGGCTTCTATGCCAAGAACCCTGGCACTGACGTGGCAGTGAACCAGATGATCCGCAAGGTGACTGACAACTCGCGCGGTATCCGTCTGGGCAACTACGTGCAGATTCGCACCATCGAGGACGAAGAACTCGAACAAGTGTGGTCGGGCAAGCAGTCCGGCAAGCAAGCACTGGACAACATCGTCAAGCGTGGCGATGAACTGCTGGCACGCTTTGAGCGCGCTAACGGCGGCAAGTAAGCCGCGAGATCAGAAGGGCTAATACCCTTCTGAGTTACACGGTAGCCGCTGCAAATTTGCCGCAGCGGCTGCCAGCTAGGCACAATACGCGCATATTCGATTACACCTAGTGTTTCGCCTTGATTCGTTTTGACGCGAATTAAGCAAACACCACTCGATGCATCTCACTTTCCTCCGCAGCCTTTAGCGCTCCGGCGGTTTTTTATTTTGTGACCCATCATGGAAAAACGCGTACTTTTCCGATCGCAATGGCTGCCCTGGGCGCTCATCATGCCCCAGCTGCTGATCATTGCTGTTTTCTTCTTCTGGCCTGCCGGCCAAGCCGTCTTGCAGTCCTTCCAGATGGAAGATGCCTTCGGTCTTTCTACCGAATGGGTCGGGCTCGATAATTTCCGCAACCTGCTCCAAGATGGGACGTACCTAGAGTCCTTCAAGCGCACCGCCCTGTTCTCGGTTCTGGTGGCGGGCATTGGTATTGCGGTTTCCTTGGTGCTGGCGATTTTTGCGGATCGCATCATCCGCTTCGCCATGGTCTACAAGACCTTGCTGATCGTGCCCTACGCCGTAGCGCCCGTGATTGCAGGCGTGCTGTGGGTCTTCATGTTTTCGCCCTCCATCGGTGTGGTGACTTATTACATGGGCAAGCTGGGCTACGAATGGAACCACTTGATGAATGACAACCAGGCCATGGCGCTGGTGGTGATTGCGTCGGTGTGGAAGCAAATTTCCTATAACTTCCTGTTTTTCCTGGCGGGTCTGCAGTCCATCCCCAAGGCGCTGATTGAAGCCGCCTCCATCGACGGTGCAGGCCCCTGGCGCCGTTTCTGGAACATCCAGTTGCCCCTGCTGTCGCCCACCACCTTCTTCTTGCTGGTGATCAACATCGTCTACGCGTTCTTTGACACCTTCGGCATCATTGACGCAGCCACTCAGGGCGGCCCTGGTCAGTCGACCTCGATCCTGGTGTACAAGGTCTACCAAGACGGCTTCAAGGCGCTGGACCTCGGCGGCTCTGCAGCCCAGTCCGTGATCCTGATGTGTATCGTGGTTGTACTGACCGTGATCCAGTTCCGCTATGTTGAAAAGAAAGTGCAGTACTGATCATGGTTGACCGCAACCCCTGGCTGAACATCCTGTCGCACGCCGTGCTGATTCTCGGCGTAGCGATTGTTGCCTTCCCGCTGTATCTGGCGCTGGTCGCTTCGACCCACACCGCGTCTGACATTGTGCAATCCCCCATGCCGCTGCTGCCTGGCGTGCATATGTGGGAAAACTACAAAGAAGCACTGCTGGGCTCCGGCAAGCTGGGCTCCAACACCAACGTCGTGCACATGATGTGGGTGAGCTTTGTGGTGGCCATGATCATCACCGTCGGCAAAATCGCCATTTCTTTGCTGTCGGCGTTTGCCATCGTGTACTTCCGCTTCCCCTTCAAGATGCTGTGCTTCTGGGCCATCTTCTTGACGTTGATGCTGCCCGTGGAAGTGCGTATCTTGCCCACTTACAAAGTGGTGGCTGATCTGGGCCTGCTCAACAGCTATGCCGGTTTGTCGCTGCCGCTGATTGCTTCGGCCACGGCCACTTTCTTGTTCCGTCAGTTCTTCTTGACTGTCCCTGATGAGCTGGTGGAAGCCGCCCGCATTGACGGCGCAGGCGCCATGCGCTTTTTCAAGGACATCTTGGTGCCCCTGTCCAAGACCTCGATTGCTGCGCTGTTTGTGATCCAGTTCATCTATGGCTGGAACCAGTACCTGTGGCCGCTCTTGATGACCACCTCGGAAGACATGTACCCCGTGGTGATCGGTATCAAGCGCATGCTGGCCGGTGGTGAAGCTGCTGTGGACTGGAACATTGTGATGGCCACCGCCATCTTGGCGATGCTGCCCCCCACCTTGGTGGTGATCCTGATGCAAAAGTGGTTTGTCAAAGGCTTGGTGGATACCGAGAAGTAAATCTCGCCCCATTGCCCCCATCCACCTTCTTTTGACCCATTGAACGAATACTTGGAAGACCTGTCATGGCATCCATCTCTTTAAAGAACATCATCAAGCGTTACGGCACCGGCAAGACGGCTGTCCCCGTGATTCACGGCATCAACGTCGAAATCAAGGACGGCGAATTCGTCGTGCTGGTAGGCCCCTCGGGCTGCGGCAAGTCCACCTTGCTGCGCATGATTGCAGGCCTGGAAGAAATCACCGATGGTGACCTGATCATTGCCGACAAAAAGGTCAATGACTTGGAGCCCGCCAAGCGCAACATTGCCATGGTGTTCCAGAACTACGCGCTGTACCCGCACATGACCAACTACGAGAACATGGCCTATGGCCTGAAGCTCGCCAAGGTGCCCGAAGCGGAAATCAAGCAGCGCGTAGACAAGGCCGCCAAGATTTTGGAGCTGAGCCACCTGCTCGACCGCAAGCCCCGCCAACTGTCGGGCGGCCAGCGCCAGCGCGTGGCCATGGGCCGTGCCATCGTGCGCCAGCCCCAGGTGTTTTTGTTTGACGAACCGCTGTCGAACCTGGATGCCAAGCTGCGCGGCCAAACCCGTCTGGAGATCCAGAAGCTGCACGCCGAGCTGGGTATCACCTCGCTGTTCGTGACCCACGACCAGATCGAAGCCATGACGCTGGCCCAGCGCATGGTCGTGATGAACGGCGGCAACGTGGAGCAATTTGGCACCCCCGAAGAGGTCTACCACACCCCTGCGTCGACCTTTGTGGCCAGCTTCATCGGCTCGCCCCCCATGAACCTGCTGAAAAACGCGCCCAACGGCAAGCCCGGTTTGATTTTGGGTATCCGCCCTGAGCACATCGATCTGGTGGAAGCAGGTGGCGTGGAGTTCAAGGTGGAAACCGTGGAACTGCTGGGTGCAGAGCGCCTGCTGTACGGCAAGGTGGGCGGTGAGAGCGTGACCGTGCGCGTGGAAGAAGGCAAGCCCTATCCCAAGCCTGGCGAGACGGCCTACATCAGCGCACGCGAAGATCGTTTGCACTGGTTCAACGCTGAAACTGGCAAGCGCGTATAAATCTCAAACACCCCCTGAGCGGCTTTGCCGCTTCCCCCTCTCTGGCTACGCGGGAGGGGGACGACACCCTCGGTGCGGGGCGGCCCTTCCTCGGTGTCTCCTGCTTGGATCGTGGTGACTTGCGTGCCCACTTCCAAACTCGCAGCAATGTGTGAAGCCGCAAAATTTTGTTGGATTAACCATGACGACTGCTTTAAAACCTTGGCCTTACCCCCGCTGGGTAGCCCACCGCGGCGCGGGCAAGCTGGCACCTGAAAACACCCTCAGCGCCTTCCGTCTGGGTGCGCTGCATGGCTACCGCTTTTTTGAATGCGATGCCAAGCTCAGCAAAGACGGCGTGCTGTTTTTGATGCACGACGCCACGCTGGATCGCACCACCAACGCCAGCGGCGTGGGCGGCGCATTGACCATGGGCGAAATCGCCCAGCTCGATGCCGGCAGCTGGCACTCGCGCGCGTATGCAGGCGAAGCACTGCCCACGCTGGAAGCGCTGGCACGCTGGTGCTTGGCCAACCATCTGGATTTGAATGTAGAGATCAAGCCCACGCCCGGCCAAGAACTGGAGACTGGCCGCGCCTGTGGTGCGCTGATGAACCGCATCTGGCCCCAGGACATCACCCAGCCACTGTTCACCTCGTTCAAGCCCGAAGCCCTGCAAGGCGCACGCGAAGTGGCACCGCACATTCCACGCGGCCTGTTGGTGGACAAGTTCGCCGATGGCACGGGCGATGCGGACCTGAAGATTGCCACCGACTTGGACTGCCACGCCATGGTGCTCAACCATGCGCTGTGGGACGAAGCACTGGTGGCCAAGGTGCACGGCGCGGGCCTGCGCTGCAGCAGCTACACCGTCAACGATGCATGGGCCGCGCAACGCCTGATTGACCTGGGAACCGATGGCATCATCACCGACCGTGTGGACCTGTTCAGCCCTGCACAAACGGGCCAGCACATCTAAAAAAGTAGCTGCTAGCGCTTATCAATAAATACTCTCAGATATAAAAGCATCGGAAACCATTGTTAAACGAGCGCTATCAGCTATCAAAAAAAAGGCCTTCCTGCGCAGGAAGGCCTTTTTTGATGGGACTGCAATGGTAATGGTACTAAACCAGCGCTGAACCAGCGCTACGTTGCTCAGTCCATCTTGGTGCCAGAACGCTTGACCGCATCGGCCCAGCGCGGCATTTCGCCTTCCAGGAAAGTCTTGAACTGGGCGGCGCCCATGAAGTCAGGATTGGCGCCTTGGCTGACCATGCGCTCGCGCAGCTCGGGGTTTTCCATCACCTTCTGGAAGGCCTGGCTGAGGCGATCGACCACCGGCTGGGGAGTGCCCGCCGGGGCCAGAAAGCCGTAAAAGCCTACCACTTCAAACCCCTTCAGACCGGCTTCAATGGCCGTCGGAATTTCAGGCAACGCAGGGTTGCGCTCCTTGCTGGTCACCGCCAGCGCACGCACCTTGCCCTGCTTGTGATAAGCAGCGGCCTGCGGAATGCTCTCCGCCATGAACTGCACCTGGCCGCCCATCAAATCGGTGAAGGCGGGCGCGCTGCCCTTGTAGGGGATGTGCACCATCTCAATGCCCGCCGCAGTCTTCAGCATCTCAGGCACCAAATGGCTGATGCCGCCGTTGCCCGCCGAGCCAAAGTTCACCTTGCCAGGGTTGGCCTTGGCGTAGCTGATGAGCTCTGGCAGGGTCTTGGTGGGCATGCTGTTGCTCACCAGCAGCGCCAGCGGCTGCATGGCTGTGCGCGCAATCGGCGTGAAGTCGCGCAGGGTCTGGTAGGGCAACTTGGGGTAGAGCGCGGGGTTGATCACCATCACCCCGGTGTTGGCAATCATCAGCGTGTGCCCATCTGCGGGCGCATTTTTGACATCTTGCGCCCCCAGCGTGCCGCCGGCACCGGGTTTGTAGTCCATCACGATGGTCTGGCCCAGCTCTGTTTGCAGCTTGTCTGCCAGCAAACGCGCATGCTGGTCCAGCGGGCCACCGGCAGGAAAGCCCATCACGATGCGAATGGGTTTGGAGGGAAAGCTCTGGGCCTGTGCCCCCAAGGCCAACAGCAGCCCTGCAGCCAGTGCCACGCCTGCGCGCGCGATGTGTTTCATGGTGTCTCTCTCGTTATGCTGAGCCAGGAAAAGCACGCTGGTCACTTCCCAGAATGCTGCACGGCAGCTGCCGTGTCGGCGGATTCTAGGAAAGGCACCGTTGCACCGCGCTGGGGCTTGCCCGCTTTCATGACACTTTTGTGACAAATTGATGACAAGCGCGCCACGCACCCATAAAAAAAACCGCAACCACCAATGCAGCGGTTGCGGTGTGGGTGTAGAGGTGCAGCAACTCAGCCCATGCGCTCCAAGCCACTGGCTGTGCGCACAAACTCTGCCACTTCGGCCATCACGCCTTGCAAGTCTTGCTGCAGCGGCGCAAAACCTGCGCTGGGCAAGCGTGTGGCTTCGTCCAGATAGATGCGACGGTTGATTTCAATTTGCAGGCTGTGGCGGCCATATGCGGGCTGGCCAATGCGGCCAATCAGCGCCACACCTTTGTAAGGCTCGTTATAGGCCACGCTATAGCCCCGGGCCTGCAAGGCATCACCAATGAGATGGATGAACGCAGGGTCGCAGGTGCTGCCATCCCGATCCCCCAGCACAAAGTCGGCCAGGTGTTTTTCGGGCGACCCCAGGCGCTGGTACACATCACTGGGCATGGAGTGCAGGTTGAGGTGCCACACGCAGCCAAAGCGGTCCACGCTCCAGCGAATGGCTTGCGCCAGCGCCGCGTGGTAGGGCTTCCAGTAGTGCGCAATGCGCTGCTGGACCTCAGCCACGCTGAGTTTGCGGTCATACACCGGCGTGGCTTGCCCCGCTTGGTTGACTTGCTCCCACACCAGCCCCAGACCTTGCAGCGTCTTGGGCCCGGGGTGCAAAGGCACGGGCCATGCACCGTCCAGCATGGCGGGGTTGATGTCATCTTCCTCGCGGTTGGGGTCAATGTAGGTGCGCGGAAAGGTGGCCTCAATCAGCGTTGCGCCGTGCTCGGGCCAGGCCTGCCACAGCTGCTCGACCAAGCTGTCTTCCCCCCGGCGCAGCAGCGCCAGGGGCAAGGCATAGCCAAAGTCTGCAGGGTACGCGGTGCCGCTGTGCGGCGAGTCGCACACCAGCGGCAGCACCGCGCCCTGCGGCGGATGCACCAGTACGGGGGCATCCGGGCGGGGCTTCAGAAAATCAAGCGTGTCTTGCATCAATCAATTTTGATGTTGGCGCGCTTGGCCACTGCGGTGTAGCGGGCAATCGCAGCGTCGATTTGCTTGGAGAACTCTTCAGGCGTGTTGGCCATACCTTCGCCAGCAATGTCTTTTTGCTTTTGCTGGTAGCCGGGGTCTTGCATGGCCTTGTGTGCGGCCGCATTCAGCTTGTCGATGATGGCCTTGGGCGTGCCAGCAGGCGCAACCAGCCCGAACCAGCCGCCATCACCCATCTGGGGGTAGCCCAGCTCGGTGTAGGTGGGCACATCGGGCAGCAGCTCGGTGCGCTTGAGCGCCAGCACCGCCAGCGGACGCAGCTTGCCCGCCTTGATGTTGGTCAGCGACGAGGACAGGTTGTCCGTCATGGCATTGACCTGGCCGCCCAAGGCATCGTTCAACGCCTGGCCAGCGCCCTTGTAGGGAATGTGCAGCAGATCAATGCCCGCCAAGTTCATGAAATTTTCGATATTGGCGTGGCCCAGCGAGCCTGTGCCGGGCGAGGCAAAGCTGTACTTGCCGGGTTCCTTCTTGGCCAATGCAATGAACTCTTGCATGGTCTTGGCTGGCACGCTGGGGTGCACCACAAACACGCTGGGCACCGCCATCACATTGGTGATGGGGGCGAAGTCTTTTTTCGCGTCGTAAGGCAGCTTGCTCACAATGGCTGGATTGGCTCCGTGGGTGGACACCGTCGCCATGCCGATGGTGTAGCCGTCAGGGGCCGACTTGGCAATTTCTGCCGCACCAATAGCGCCACCCGCGCCGCCCTTGTTCTCGATCACCACCGCCTGCCCCAAGATCGGCCCCATCTTGTCGGCCAGCAGGCGCGCCACGATATCGGTCGAGCCACCTGCACCAAACGGCACGATCAACTTGATGGGACGGCTGGGGTAGTTGTCAGCAGCCCAGGCAGCAGGCGCCACGGCAGCCAATGCCGCAGCAGCGGCCACGGTCGAGAGCAGGGTACGACGCAGATTCATAGGGTTTCTCCTCGGTGGGTGCGATGGTATGAGTAATGAGCACACATTCTTGGCCACAAGACAGCCAGTGAAAAGGGACAAAAAAACAAGCACCCATTACCAAAAGTCATAATTCAGGCATGCGCATGCAATCCCCTTCTCTGTCGGAACTCCACGCCTTTGCCGAGGCGGCGCGGCTGGGCAGTTACACCCAGGCCGCTGAATCGCTGCACGTCACCCAAGGTGCCATCAGTCGCGCGATTGCGCGCCTGGAAACCCATCTGGGCTTTGCCGTGTTTGAGCGCCAAGGCCGCCGCAGCGTACTCACCACGGCCGGACGCCAGTACCTGGATGCAATTGGCCCGGCCATTTTCACGATTGAATCGGCCACGCAGGCCATGCGCCGCAAGCGCGATGGGCGGCACGTGCGCCTGTCCATGCCCCCCACACTGTTCAGCCACTGGCTGATTCCGCGCCTGCCTGACTTCAACGCCCAGCACCCGGGTACGGTGCTGTCGTTTGCCCCGTACCGGCGCGACGACCCGCTGACTTCGCCCGATATTGATGCCTGGATCCGCATCGGCAGTCAGCCCTTCCCCGAAACCTTGCAGGCCGACTATCTGGTGGGGCGCGACCTGGTGCCCATTTGCCTGCCGCAAGACGCTTTGGTACTGCATCGCCCGCAAGACCTGCTGCGCCGCCCGCTGCTGGCCCACACCAACTACCCCGACAACTGGGCGCGCTGGTTTGAAAAAATGGGCTGCGATGGTCCCTACCCTGCACCGGCGGCCGACTTTGAGCTGGTTGGCATGCTGGTGCAAGCCGTCATTGCCGGCATGGGCATTGCCGTGGTGCAACGCTGCTTGATTGAAGATGATTTGGCCGCCGGGCGTATTGCCATTCCCGTGCACCGGCCGTTCCAGATTGAGCGCGGCTACTTTCTGTGCCAGCCGGCCTCTCGCCCGGCGTCGCATGCCTTGCAAGATTTCAAGGCGTGGTTGCTGGCGCAGGCATTGGCAGACCAGCAACGCACAGCACTTGGCCTGTCAGCTGCGCCAGCCGCCTGACATCAGCCACTGGCATGTGCCCATCGCCAGCACCAACACGCCATACGTGCCCATGCGCCCGTCTTGCCCCAGCAGCACCACACCCAATGCCAGCACCAAAATGCCCAGCAGCGCATTCACACTGGCCATGTGATACCAGGGCAGCACATGCGCACGCTGACGTCCCACCAAGCGCGCGCCTGCAGCCAGCACCAGTGCGAGGAAAACCGCCGGCGCCACAAAGCTGGTGAGGTGAATCAGGAAGTCAAGTGCAGACATAGAAATGACACAGATCAAGTCTTTGATCGGTAGGACAGCGCAAATGCTGCACAAATTTTATAATCCAAGGCATGGCAGTCTGGGCACTCGGCATCAATCACAACACGGCACCGTTAGATTTACGGGGCCGTTTTGCGTTTGCGATTGACCAAATCGCACCCACGCTGCATGGACTGCGCGAAGCACTTTCCAGTGCCACGCGCCACCCTGAGGTGGAAACCGCCATTCTCTCCACCTGCAACCGCACCGAAATTTACTGCGCTGCAGGTGCGCCCGCATTGGAGCACACCCTGGGCTGGCTGGCCCATTCCGGTGGCGTCAGCACCGATGTGCTGCGCTCGCACTCTTACTTGCTGGAAGAAGGCTCCGTCGCACGCCACGCCTTCCGCGTGGCCTCGGGCCTGGACTCCATGGTGCTCGGTGAAACCCAGATTCTGGGCCAGATGAAAAACGCCGTGCGCGCGGCCGAAGAAGCAGGCGCCCTGGGCTCGACGCTCAACCAGCTCTTTCAGCGCAGCTTTGCGGTGGCCAAAGAAGTGCGCAGCTCCACCGAGATTGGCGAGCACAGCATCAGCATGGCCGCCGCTGCCGTGCGCCTGGCGGGCCAGCTGTTTGAAGACCTGAGCCAAATTCGCATTCTGTTTGTGGGCGCTGGCGAGATGATTGAACTCGCCACCGCGCACTTTGCGGCCAAAAACCCCGCCCACATCACCATTGCCAACCGCACCATGGAGCGCGGTGAAAAGCTGGCGGCGCGCATCGGCGCCAGCGTGATGCCGCTGGCCGAGATTCCCGAGCACCTGCACGAGTACGACGCCATCATCAGCTGCACGGCCTCCACCTTGCCCATCATTGGCCTGGGGGCGATTGAGCGGGCGCTGAAGAAGCGCAAGCACCGCCCCATGTTCATGGTCGACCTGGCTGTGCCGCGCGACATTGAACCCGAGGTCAAAGACCTGCGCGACGTGTACCTGTACACCGTGGACGATCTGGCCAGCGTGGTGCGCACCGCCCAGGCCCAGCGCCAGGCCACCGTGGCCGAGGCCGAAGTCATCATCGACGCCGGGGTGAGCAACTTCATGCAGTGGATGCACCAGCGAGCCCAGGGTGGCGTGGTGCCCTTCATCCAGCAGCTCAATGCCCAGACCGATGCTTGGCGTGAAGCCGAAATTGCCCGCGCCAAGAAACTGTTGGCCAAGGGCGAAGATGTGGATGCCGTGCTCGACGCCCTGTCGCGCGGCCTGACGCAAAAAATGATGCACGGCACCTTGGCGGCCCTGCACAAGGGCAGCGAGCAAGAACGCGCCCAGACCCTGGACACCGTCTCCAAACTGTTTCTGCGCCCCGGCAAACGTTAGCTACGTTCTCTGCGCGGCTTTGCATTCAAAGCAAAAAATGCCTCTAGCGCTTATCTAGCAAGCGCTTACAGCTATACTTTACGTAGCGCATTCTTTTTTCTGACCACCACCATGAAACCATTTCTGCGCACCCAGCTGGAGCGCTACGCCCAGCGCCTTGAAGAACTGGACTTTTTGCTCTCGCGCGAAGACATCATGGGCGACATGCAAAAGTACCGCACCATCTCGCGCGAACACGCGGATGTGACCGCCGTGGCGGGCCGCTACCAGCGCTACCTGCAAACCGAGGCCGACATGGCCACCGCCCGGGAGATGCTGGACGACCCCGACATGGCCGAGATGGCGCAAGAAGAAATTGCCCAGGGCGAGGCCGCGCTGCTGCAGTTGGAAGACGAGCTGCAGCGCCTGCTGCTGCCCAAAGACCCGGACGACGCACGCCCCGCCTATGTCGAAATCCGCGCCGGCACGGGCGGTGACGAATCCGCCCTGTTTGCGGGGGATGTGGCCCGCATGTACACCCGCTACGCGGCCAATGTGGGCTGGAAGGTGGAGATCATGAGCGCCAACGAAAACGAAATTGGCGGCTACAAGGAAATCGTGCTGCGCATTGAGGGTGACAACGTCTATGGCGCACTCAAGTTTGAGTCGGGCGGCCACCGCGTGCAGCGCGTGCCTGCCACCGAAACCCAGGGCCGCATCCACACCAGCGCCTGTACTGTAGCCGTGATGCCCGAGCCCGATGAAACCGCCGCCATCACGCTCAACCCCGCAGACCTGCGCATTGACACCTTCCGCGCCAGCGGTGCGGGTGGCCAGCACATCAACAAGACCGACTCGGCCGTGCGCGTGGTGCACATTCCCACGGGCATCGTCGCCGAATGCCAGGACGGCCGCAGCCAGCACAGCAACAAGGCCAAGGCCCTGCAGGTGCTGCAAGCGCGCATCCAGGAAAAAGAACGCAAAGAGCGCGAAGCCAAGGAAGCCGCACTGCGCAAGGGCCTGATTGGCTCAGGCGACCGCAGCGACCGCATTCGCACTTACAACTTCCCGCAAGGGCGCCTGACCGACCACCGCATCAACCTGACGCTGTACAAGCTGCTCAACATCATGGAAGGTGATTTGGGCGATGTGATTGAAGCGCTCAAGCAAGCGCGCGAGGCCGAACTGCTGGCCGAGCTGGAAGTGAATACCTAAGAACCGCCCAGTCAACGCCCGATAGCTTTACCAGCAAAATCACCCTCTAACGCTTATTCCACCTGCGCCAGCAGCTATACAAAGTGAATACCTCTTTGACTTTGCAGCAAGCCCTGCTCCAAGCCCACCACCAGGGGATGGAGCGCATTGATGCGCAAATGCTGCTGCTGCATGTGCTGGGCCAAGCGAATGCGGGCCGCGCCTGGCTGCTCACCCACGACAGCGATGTGCTGACGCCCGAGCAACAGTCGCGTTTTGCAGCGCTGTGTGCGCAGCGCTTGGACGGCGTGCCGGTGGCCTACCTGACAGGCTGCAAAGAATTTTTCGGTTTGCCGCTGCACGTGGATGCCCGCGTGCTGGATCCACGCCCCGACACAGAGACACTGGTGGAGTGGGCGCTGGATGTGCTTGAAAAAACCGTTTCACCCCGCATTCTGGATTTAGGCACGGGCAGCGGCGCGATTGCCCTGGCCCTGCAAAGCCAGCGCCCCGACGCCAGCGTGACTGCGGTGGACTTCAGCCAGGATGCACTCGATGTGGCCGCCGCCAATGCCCGGCGCCTGCAGTTGCCGGTGCACTTGGTGCAGTCTTCCTGGCTGGAGCAGGTGGGCGGCGTGTTTGATGCCATCGTCAGCAACCCGCCCTACATTCGCGAAGCGGACGAACACATGCCTGCGCTGCGCCATGAGCCGCGCCATGCGCTGACCAGTGGCGAGGATGGGCTGCAAGATATCCGCACCATCATTGCCCAGGCGCCTGCGCACCTGAAAGCAGGTGGCTGGTTGCTGCTGGAGCATGGCTGGGATCAGGCCGCCGATGTGCAGTCCCTGCTGCGCACGGCAGGTTTTACGCAGGTGCACAGCCGCCAGGATCTGGCAGTTATGGACCGCTGCACGGGCGGTCAAATCCCGGAATCTGCCGCGGCAGCCAATACAGTGAAATAATCGACAGGATTGCCGGGTTGCGCAAACCCTGGCTCCCCTGCAAGGAGATCTCCATGAGCGACGTACAACAACGCATTGACCAACTGGTCAAAAACAACGACATCCTGCTGTTCATGAAGGGCAGCGCCAGCTTCCCCATGTGCGGCTTCTCGGGCCGTGCCATTCAAATTTTGAAGGCTTGCGGCGTCGAGCCCAAGGCTATTGCCACCGTGAACGTACTGGAAGACCAGGAAATTCGCCAAGGCATCAAGGACTACAGCAACTGGCCCACCATTCCCCAGCTGTACATCAAGGGCGAATTCATCGGCGGCTCGGACATCATGATGGAGATGTACGAATCGGGCGAGTTGCAACAAGTGATCAACGGCCAGGCCTGATCCGCGCCAGATGCACACTTTGGGACCACTGCCAACCCCAATGACCAGTTCGGCTGGCATGGCCCCTGCTTTATCCAAAACCGCCCACAGGGGCGGTTTTTTCGTTCTCGGCCGCAGGGCAGCGGTACGAGGCAATCCTGATGCCTGCATGCGAAGGAGGCATGCACAATGGTGACATTCGGCCGTCACCTGCCATCCCACTGACTTATGACGCTCACCCAAAGCCTGCTCATCATTGCGCTGCTGATTGCTGCCAGCGCCTTCGTAGCCGTGGCCGAGATTTCCTTGGCCGCTTCCCGCCGTCTGCGTCTGCGACAGATGGCCGACGAAGGCGACCCCCGTGCAGAAAAAGCCATCCAGCTGCAAGAGCAACCCGGCGACTACTTCACCGTGGTACAAGTGGGCCAAAACGCCATCGCCATTTTGGGCGGTATCGTGGGTGAAAGCGCTTTAAGTACCACGCTGGCAGGTATCTTGACCTGGTGGATGCCAGAGAGCTCGGCACAGCACCTGGGCTCGGTACTGTCCTTCTTTGTCATCACCTCACTGTTCATCTTGTTTGCGGACTTGCTGCCGCGCCGCCTGAGCATGATCGAGCCCGAGGCGCTGCTGCTGCGCGTGCTGGGCCCGATGCAGCTGTGCATCACCTTCTTCAAGCCGGTGGTGTGGTTCTACGGCCGCCTGACCGACGCCCTCATCCGCTTGCTGGGCCTGCCCGACAAGCGCGATGAGCAAATCACCTCGGACGATATCTTGGCCATGACCGAGGCCGGTGCCCGTGCGGGTGTGCTGGCCGAGCGCGAGCAACAGGCGATTGCCAACATCTTCGAGCTGGACACGCGCACGGTGGCATCGGCCATGACGCAGCGCGACAGCGTTGCCTACTTTCTGCGTGACGACCCGGACCAGGTGATCCGGGCGCGCATTGCCGAGGAGCCGTTCTCCACCTACCCAGTGTGCGATGGCGACATCGACCACATCGTGGGCTATGTGGACGCCAAAGACCTGTTCCAGCGTGTGCTCAACAACCAGCCCATTTCGTTGCAAGACGACAGCCTGATCCGCAAAATCTTGATGGTGCCGGACAAGCTGACGCTGGCCGAGGTGCTCGACCAGTTCCAGCAAGCCCACGAAGACTTTGCCGCCATCTTGAACGAATACAGCCTGGTGGTCGGCGTGGTGACGCTGAACGACGTGATGAGTACGGTGATGGGCGATCTGGTATCGCCCGACGATGAGGAGCAAATCATTCAGCGCGATGAAAACTCGTGGCTGATCGACGGCATCACCCCCATCGACGACGTGATGCGCTCTCTGGACTTGGCCGCCCTGCCCAACGAAGAGGAATACGAGACGCTGGCGGGCTTTTTGATGGTAATGCTGCGCCGCGTGCCACGGCGCACCGACCGCGTGGATTGGGGCGGCTATCGCTTTGAAGTGATGGACGTGGACAGCTACCGCATCGATCAGGTGCTGGTCACGCGCATGCAAGAAGGGGAGGCGGTGGTGTCGCACCAGCAGCCCCACCCAGCTTCCACCTTGTCGGCAGTGGCCGCCGTTGTGGCCACCGGGCCTGCGGCCCATCCGGCATCCGCGCCTGCCCCAGAGGCACAGGTAACGGCGGCATCGGCAGAGCCAGCGGCGCAGCCCAACCCAGCGGTCACAGCCACTACGCCCTCTGCCGAGACCCCCAGCGTGCCTTGAGGCGCTGTTAAAAACAGAGCTGCTTGCGCAGATAAACAAAGGGATTCAGAGCATAAAAGCTCTGAATCCCTTTGTTTTTAAGCGCCAACCGCTCACATTATGAATAGCGCTGCCCGCCCAGCCCGGCAGCGCGATCGGCTGGCACCTCAGACTGGGCGCGGTGCATTCGCATCAAACATCCACTGCTTTTGCGCACCCAGCACCAGGCTAGGGTATTTGTCTTTGCCGCGGCTGCCGTTGTAGCGCCCCAGCGCCATGAACAGATCCCCCCGCTCACGCTCCAGATAGTGGCGCAAGATCACGCAGCCAAAGCGCAGATTGGTCTGCATGTGAAACAGCTTGCCCGCATCACCATCGCCAATCACGCGCGTCCAAAACGGCATGATTTGCATATAGCCACGCGCCCCCGCCACTGACACCGCAAACTTGCGAAAACCGCTTTCCACCTGAATCAGCCCCAGCACCAGCGATACCTCCAGCCCCGCACGCTTGGCCTCGTACCACACGGTCTGCAGAAAATCACGGCGCACCTCCCAATCGGGAATGCGGCGATGCAGCCTGTCGCTCATGGTGGTGAGCCAGCGCAGATACGCGATGCGTGCGTCCGTAGAGACGAACACCGGCTCAGGCGGCGCCAAATCCCCCACGGCCGCACTCAAGGCACTGCGCACAGAATCGGCCAGCGGTTCTTCCAACTGCGCCCCAGCCCATGCAGGCGCAGCCACGCTGGCCGCGCAGGCAGACAGCGCCCCCAGCCATTGGCGGCGCGTACAGATTCGGTGGGGGACTTCCCTCATGGTGTGTGATGCGGTCGTTGTTATGGGCTTTGCAGCACGCAGTGTGGCGCAGTTCTTGGCTGCCATCAATGCAAAAAGGCAGCCAAAGCTGCCTTTTGTGTGGCGCTGCGGCTAATTACAAGCCCAGCTTGGCCTTGAGGTGGGCCAGCACATCGCTAGGTGCAATCTTGGTGGCCTCGGTATCCCGGCGGGCTTGGTATTCCACCACGCCTTCCTTCAAGCCTCGGTCACCCAGCACCACGCGGTGGGGCACGCCAATCAGTTCCCAATCGGCCAGCATGGCGCCAGGGCGCTCGTCGCGGTCGTCCAGAATCACGTCCACGCCCAGTGCCAGCAGTTCGGCGTACAGCTTTTCCGCTTCGGCCTTCACGGCTTCGCTGCGGCCCATGCCGATGGGGCAGATCACCACGGTGAACGGCGCGATGGCATCGGGCCAGATCATGCCGCGCTCGTCATGGTTTTGCTCGACAGCCGCTGCAGGCAGGCGAGTCACGCCAATGCCGTAGCAGCCCATTTCGAAGTGCTGGGGTTTGCCGTTGTCACCCAGGAAGGTGGCGTTCATGGCCTGGGAGTACTTGGTGCCCAGATAGAAGACGTGGCCAATTTCAATGCCGCGCTCAATGGCCAGCTCGCCCGCGCCGTCGGGGGACTTGTCGCCCGCCACCACATTGCGCAGGTCGGCCACCACGGTGGGCTCGGGCAGGTCACGGCCAAAGTTCACGCCAGTGATGTGGAAGTCTTCCTCGTTGGCACCGCAGACCCAGTCGGCCATCACAGCCACTTCACGGTCCACCACCAGCTTCACGGGCTGCTTCAGGCCGATGGGGCCCAAGTAGCCGGGCTTGCAGCCAAAGTGCGCTTCAATCTCGCCCACGGTAGCAAAACGGAAGCCCGCCAGGCCCTCGACCTTGCAGACCTTGATCTCGTTCATTTCATGGTCGCCACGCAACAGCAGCAGCCAGACCTGGGTCTTGACGATTTCGCCCGCTTCATTGGTCTCATCAGTAGCCAGCACCAGCGACTTCACGGTGTGGCTCAGCGGCAAGCCCAACTGCGCCGCCACGGCTTCGCAGGTGCTATTGCCGGGGGTCGCCACCTTTTCCATGGCCTTGGTCGCCGCAGGGCGGGGGCCAGCTGGCGGCAGGCACTCGGCCTTTTCGATATTGGCGGCGTAGTCGCTGTTAGGGCAGTAGACGATGGCGTCTTCACCCGTGGAAGCGATCACCTGGAACTCTTCACTCAGGTCACCGCCGATGGCGCCCGAATCGGCACGCACGGCGCGGTACTGCAGACCAAAGCGGTCAAAGATGCGCTTGTAGGCTTCGCGCATGGTCTGGTAGCTGATCTGTGCGCTGTCGCGGTCTTTGTCGAAGGAATAGGCGTCCTTCATGATGAACTCGCGACCACGCATCAGGCCAAAGCGGGGGCGGCGCTCGTCGCGGAACTTGGTCTGAATTTGGTACAGGTTCTTGGGCAGCTGTTTGTAGCTCTTGAACTCCTGGCGCGCGATATCGGTCACCACCTCTTCGGAAGTGGGCTGAATCACAAAGTCGCGGCCATGGCGATCCTGGATGCGCAGCAGCTCAGGGCCCATCTTCTCAAAGCGGCCGGTTTCCTGCCACAGCTCGGCGGGCTGCACCACGGGCATGGTCACCTCAATGGCACCAGCACGGTTCATTTCCTCGCGCACGATGGCTTCCACCTTGCGGATCACGCGCAAGCCCATGGGCATGTAGTTGTAGATGCCTGCACCCAGCTTTTTGATCATGCCAGCCCGCGTCATGAGCTTGTGGCTGACCACTTCGGCATCGGCCGGAGCTTCTTTGAGGGTGGAGATAAGAAATTGGGAGGCTTTCATGGAACTGGCAATTCAGTGGAAATAGGCATGGCCCGCTTGTCGATCACAAGGGGCCATGCATAATGAACGCAATATATAAATTGGGGTTCGATTATGCTTGACCGGGACGGATTTCGCCCGAACGTCGGCATCATCCTGCTCAACCAGAAGAACCAGGTGTTCTGGGGCAAACGCATTCGCACCCACAGCTGGCAGTTTCCGCAAGGCGGTATTGATCGGGGTGAAACCCCTGAGCAAGCCATGTTCCGGGAATTGCATGAAGAAGTGGGTCTCATGCCCAACCACGTTCGCGTGGTAGCAAGAACAAGGGACTGGTTGCGCTACGAGGTGCCAGATCGTTACATACGCCGTGATGCGCGTGGTCATTACAAGGGGCAAAAGCAGATTTGGTTTTTACTCCAGCTGCTCGGCCAAGACTGGGACTTGAACCTGCGCGCTACCGACCACCCAGAGTTCGACGCTTGGCGCTGGAACGATTACTGGGTGCCACTGGATGTGGTGGTGGAGTTCAAACGGGGTGTCTATGAAATGGCACTCACTGAGTTGGCCCGCTACATACCCCGCTCCGAGCAACAGCGCAACCGCTATCTGCGCAGTGGCATGCGGCCACGCGATGGCCAAGATCCCTCGCAACCTGCGCCACGCACGGCACAGCCCCTGCGCAGTCATGGCCTGCTTCAAAACCCTGGTATGGAACTCCCGCCCGGTGCCAGTTTTGACCCAGACCCGCAAAACGAAGTCAATAATCGGTAAATCAAAAAATCCCGCTTGCCTTGCTGCACAGCGGGATTTTTTTATGGCTGCCAAACGGATTAGCGCACGCGCGCAGCCTCAGTGCTGCACCACCATATTGTCACGGTGCACCATCTCTGGCTCGCCACAGTAGCCCAGCAACTGCTCCACTTCAGAAGATGCATGCTTGCACAGCAAACGGGCTTCGGCGCTGGAATAGTTGGCCAAACCGCGCGCAATTTCCTTGCCCTCCGCATCGCGCACAGCAATCACATCGCCGCGTGAAAAGTCGCCGTCCACCGCCACCATGCCCACGGGCAGCAAGCTCTTGCCTTCCTCGCGCAGCTTGAGCACCGCACCGGCATCGATGGTGACCGAACCACGCATTTGCAGGTGATCGCGAATCCATTGCTTACGCGCTTGGTTTTTGTGCGTGGGCGCCACCAGCAAAGTACCAATCGATTCGCCCCGGGTCAGGCGCAGCAGTGCATCAGGCTCACGTCCCCAGGCAATCACGGTGGAGGTGCCCGAGCCTGCAGCACGCTTGGCCGCCAAAATCTTGGTCAGCATGCCCCCCGTGCCCACGCTGGAGCCTGCACCGCCGGCCATCGCTTCCAGCTGCGGATTGCCCGCCTGCGCTTCATGCACAAATTGCGCATCAGGGTTGCGCCGCGGGTCTGCGGTGTACAGGCCTTTTTGGTCGGTCAAGATGACATAGGCATCTGCATCCACCAAGTTAGCGACCAGTGCGCCCAAGGTATCGTTGTCGCCGAACTTGATTTCGTCGTTGACCACGGTGTCGTTCTCGTTGATCACCGGCACTACGCCCAGCTTGAGCAAGGTCAGCAAGGTAGAGCGCGCATTCAGATAGCGCTCGCGATCGGCCAAGTCCGCATGGGTGAGTAAGACCTGCGCACTGCCCACGTGGTGGTTGCGCAGCTTGGTTTCATACATCTGCACCAAGCCCATCTGGCCTACGGCAGCGGCTGCTTGCAACTCATGAATTTCTTTGGGGCGGGTGGCCCAACCCAAACGCTTCATGCCTTCTGCCACGGCGCCGCTGGAGACCATGATCACCTCGCGGCGAACCCCGTCATCACCATGCACGAGGGCTGCCAACTGGCGCGACCACTCTTCAATCGCAGCTTCATCGAGGCCACGCCCCTCATTGGTCACTAAACTGGAGCCGACCTTGACCACGATGCGGCGTGCATCTTGCAAAACACGGGAAGACATGATTTAAAGCTTTTTAGGCCTCTAACGCTTATGCAGCAAGCGCCAGAAGCTATCAATCAAGAAGCAGAAAGACTGCGTTTTACTCTGGCGAACCGCCAGCAAAACGTGGATCGTACTCTGCTTCTTGGGGCTGCTCTGCCTGCTGCACCACATGCACGTGCTTGAAGATCTCTTGCACCAAACGCTCGGTGCCTTCGCGCGCTAACGCCGAGATCTCAAACACGGGCCCCTTCCACTTGAAGCGCTTCACAAAGTCTTTGACCTTGGCGGCGCGCTCTTCGACCGGGATCATGTCCAGCTTGTTGAGCACCAGCCAGCGCGGCTTGCTGTAGAGCTCTTCGTCGTATTTTTTGAGCTCTTGGACGATCGCCTTGGCCTGTTCCACCGGGTCTATGCCATCGTCAAACGGTGCCAGATCGACAATGTGCAGCAGCAAGCGTGTGCGCTGCAAATGACGCAGGAACTGGTGACCCAGGCCCGCACCGTCGGATGCACCTTCGATCAGCCCTGGAATGTCGGCAATCACAAAGCTTTGCTCTGGGCCCACACGCACCACGCCCAGATTGGGGTGCAAGGTCGTGAAGGGATAGTCCGCAATCTTGGGGCGTGCATTGGACACCGACGAGATAAACGTGGACTTGCCGGCATTAGGCATCCCCAGCAGACCTACATCGGCCAGCACCTTCAACTCCAGCTTCAGCGCGAAACGCTCCCCGGCGCGACCTGGGGTTTTCTGGCGGGGTGCACGGTTGATGGCGCTTTTGAAGCGCAAGTTACCAAAACCGCCGTCACCGCCCTTGGCCAAAATGATCTTTTCGCCAGCTGTCAGCAACTCATGTAGCACTTCACCGGTTTCTTCATCCGAAATGATCGTACCCACAGGCAGGCGCAGCGTAATGTCTTTACCGGCTGCACCAAACATGTCATTGCCCATACCGTTTTCACCGCGCTGCGCTTCGTGGCGCCGGGAGTAACGGTAGTCAATGAGCGTATTCAAATTCACATCAGCCATGGCATAGACGTGGCCACCACGGCCACCGTCACCACCGTCGGGTCCGCCGAATTCCTTGTATTTTTCGTGGCGGAACGTGGCTGCGCCATTGCCACCATCGCCGGCGGCAATTTCAATATAGGCTTCATCGACGAACTTCATGAGGCTTTTCCGTGATTCATTAGAGAGACGAGCACCCACGGTGCCGGTCTGAAAGCATAAGCCAAGCATTGGCTTGGCCTGCTGCAAAGGGGCATTACCCACTCTGCTTCAAAAAACAACAAAGCCCCGACGCATCGGGGCTTTGTGTGTGTCAGCTGACGCTTGTGCTAATTAAGCAGCAGGCGTGATGCTGACCGTGTGCTTGGACAGAGCGCCCTTGGTGTCAAAAGACACGTGGCCGTCCACCAAAGCAAACAAAGTGTGATCCTTGCCGATACCGACGTTGGTGCCGGGGTGGAACTTGGTACCACGCTGGCGCACGATGATCGAGCCTGCGCTGATCAACTCGCCACCGAAGGCCTTCACACCCAGCATTTTTGGCTTGGAGTCACGTCCGTTGCGCGTAGAGCCGCCGCCTTTTTTCTGTGCCATGACTTAGCTCCTTCAGAATTAAGCAGCAATCGCCACGATTTGCAGCTCTGTGAACTGCTGGCGATGGCCTTGGGATTTAGCGTAGTGCTTACGACGACGCAGCTTGAAGATGCGTACTTTGTCGTGCTTGCCGTGAGCAACAATCGTTGCCTTCACAGTTGCGCCGGACACCAGGGGAGTGCCAACCTTCAGTTCTGCGCCGTTGCCGACTGCCAAAACTTGGTCGATCACGATTTCCTGGCCTACGTCCGCAGCAATCTGTTCTACCTTGATTTTTTCGCCAGCAGCAACACGATACTGTTTGCCGCCGGTTTTTATGACCGCGTACATGTAAACCTCTTTCGATTCTTGAGTCTCCGCAGACGATTTTCTACGGAAGCCGACTATTGTACGCACAAACATCTATTGCCGCCCAAGCCCCCAACCTTATTCCGACTAGGATATCGAGTGGCTCTTCCTATAATTGGCCACTCTCTTGGTGGCATTACCTTGAATACAGCAACTCTTACTTCCAACCCCCTCGCTCTGATCGCCGAAGACATGCAGGCGATGGACCGTGTCATTGCACAGCGCCTGACAACCAGTGTCCCCCTCATCGGTCAGATTTCCCACTACATCATTGCGGCGGGCGGCAAGCGTTTGCGCCCCGCGCTGCTGTTGATGGTGAGCAACGCGCTGGGCAACAGCCATCCTCACAAGCATTTGCTGGCAGCCGTGGTGGAATTGATCCATACCGCCACCTTGCTGCATGACGATGTGGTGGATGAGTCCACAATGCGCCGTGGCCGCCCAACCGCCAATGAGTCGTTTGGCAATCCGGCCAGTGTGCTGGTGGGCGACTTCTTGCACACCCGCTCCTTTCAGATGATGGTGGAAGCAGGCAATATGCGCATCTTGCAAGTGCTGTCAGATGCCACCAACATCATTGCCGAAGGTGAAGTGCAGCAACTCATCAACACCCACGACGCATCCCTGGATGAAAACGGGTATTTGCACGTCATTCGCTCTAAAACCGCAAAGTTGTTTGAGGCCAGCACCCAAATTGCAGCCATTTTGGCCAATACTTCGCCCGCAGTAGAAGCGGCTTGCGCCACTTTTGGCCAAGCATTGGGCACGGCCTTTCAGATCATCGACGACGTTTTAGACTATGACGGCGACGCCCATGAAATGGGCAAAAACCTAGGCGATGACTTACGCGAAGGCAAGTGCACACTCCCTCTCATCATTGCCATGCAACGGGCCAACGCCACCGATGCGGAGATCGTACGTCAAGCGATTGAGCAAGGCTCCACCGATCAGTTGCAGAGTATTTTGCAAATTGTGAAGACGACCGGAGCACTTGACGCAACCCGCCAAGCTGCGCATGACGAAGCCATGCGCGCCATCGCCGCACTGGAGATGCTACCCACCAATCCTTTCACGCAAGCCATGGAGCAACTGGCCGCACAACTGTTGTTGCGACGCACATGACCATGTAAGCAAAGGTACGTGCGTTTTATACCTAGCACGTCAAACCTAGTGAAAAAGCCTGCTCCTGCAGGCTTTTTACATCTATACAGCGTCTTCGCTATCGGGGATGATGCTCGCATCACATAAACAAAACTCCCATGCTTGGGCAATGACTGCTGCTACAACTGCTCACACCCTCACGTCCACTATGACCACTCCACTTGCGGGCTTGGCCCGCGCCTTGGTCAGCGCAGGGCATCTTTCCGAGGCTGCTGCGCAGGAAATTTCCCACAAAGCCAGTGCCAGCAAAAATAGCTTTGTGGCACAGTTGGTTGCCAGTGGACGCCTGCCAGCCATCGATTTGGCACATTGCATTGCACATATTTTCAGCACACCTTTGCTGGACTTGGATGCGGTAGACCCTGCGCGGCTACCAAAGGATCTGCTTGACGCCAAGTTGTGCGCTACGCACAAAGTACTACCACTGCTCAAACGGGGTAACCGCTTAGTCGTCGCAACCGCAGACCCCTCTGACAAGGAGGCTGCGGAAAAAATCAAATTTACCGCCCAAATGGGTGTGGACTGGGTCATCGTAGAACACGACAAGTTGCTTCGTCTCGTCGAATCCAGCACCAAGAGCGTGACAGAAGCACTAGATACCTTCAGTGCCGATGGTGATTTTCAGTTCGATGACATCAAAGACATCCCTGAGAACGAAGAAAAAGACGTAGGCGCCTCCGAGGTTGAAGATGCCCCGGTCGTCAAGTTTTTGCACAAAATGCTGATTGATGCGTTCAATATGCGCGCATCCGATTTGCATTTTGAACCTTACGAGCACACCTACCGCGTACGCTTTCGTATTGATGGAGAGTTGCGCGAAATTGCCTCGCCCCCCATTGCTATCAAGGAAAAGCTGGCATCACGCATCAAGGTTATCTCTCGCCTGGACATTTCTGAAAAACGCGTTCCGCAAGATGGCCGCATGAAGCTCAAGGTGGGCGCCGACCGCGTGATTGACTTTCGTGTCTCCACACTTCCCACGCTGTTTGGCGAAAAAATCGTGATCCGTATTTTGGATCCAAACAGTGCCAAGATGGGGATCGATGCTCTGGGCTATGAAGCCGATGAAAAAAAACGCCTGCTCGACGCCATTCAGCGCCCCTACGGCATGATTTTGGTGACTGGACCCACAGGCTCTGGCAAAACCGTATCCCTCTACAGTTGTTTGAACCTGCTGAACAAACCCGGTGTCAACATCTCAACAGCAGAAGATCCGTCTGAAATCAATATGCCGGGGGTCAATCAAGTCAACGTCAATGAAAAGGCCGGCCTCACTTTTGCGACGGCATTGAAGTCCTTCTTGCGCCAAGATCCTGACGTCATCATGGTCGGCGAAATTCGCGACCTGGAGACTGCCGACATCTCCATCAAAGCCGCGCAAACCGGACACTTGGTGCTATCCACGTTGCACACCAACGATGCGCCGACTACCCTCACGCGGATGCGCAACATGGGCATTGCCCCCTTCAATATCGCATCCAGCGTCATTTTGATTACTGCGCAGCGCTTGGCGCGGCGTTTGTGCCCGCAATGCAAGCAACCCCACGAGGTGCCCCACGAAACGCTGCTCGAAGCAGGCTATGCAAGCGATCAGCTCGATGGCACATGGGTGCCTTACAAAGCGGTCGGCTGCAGTGCTTGCAACAACGGCTACAAAGGCCGTGTCGGTATCTACCAAGTAATGCCGATCAGCGAAGCACAGCAACAAATTATTTTGCGCGATGGCAGTGCGCTGGATATCGCAGCGCAAGCCAAGCTTGAAGGGGTGAAGTCTTTGCGCGAATCTGGTCTGGACAAGGTGAAGCTGGGCGTTACCTCTTTGGAAGAGGTCTTGGCCGTCACCAATCTTTGACACCCAAGTTTTGATTTGAAGCCGGGCCGCGAAAACGAGCTGCCTGCAAAACACTTAACAACAACACTGACAGCAGAGGGAGCAGCGGTATGGCACACGCAGCAAGAGGCAAAGCCACTGCCAAAGAGTTCGTCTTTGAATGGGCGGGTAAAGACCGTCAAGGCAAAGAGTTACGCGGAGAAATGCGGGCAGCTGGCGAAGCACAGGTGCAAGCTTCTTTGCGTCGACAAGGTGTTTTCATCACCAAGCTGAAAAAGCGCAACATGCGCACGGGTAAAAAAATTAAGCCCAAAGACATTGCTTTGTTTACCCGCCAGATGGCCACCATGATGAAAGCTGGGGTGCCATTGCTGCAATCTTTTGACATTGTGGGGCGAGGCAACCCCAACGCCAGCGTCACCAAGCTGCTCAATGACATCCGCCAGGATGTGGAAACCGGCACATCGCTGAGCGTGGCATTTCGCAGGCACCCCATGTACTTCGATGCCTTGTACTGCAACTTGATCGAAGCAGGTGAAGCCGCAGGTATTTTGGAAACGCTGATGGATCGCTTGGCGACCTACATGGAAAAAACCGAGGCCATCAAAAGCAAGATCAAGTCCGCTTTGATGTATCCAACCTCTGTGGTCATCGTGGCTTTCATCGTGGTCACGGTCATCATGATTTTTGTGATCCCAGCGTTCAAGGAGGTTTTCACTTCTTTCGGCGCCGACTTACCAACGCCTACGCTGCTGGTTATGGCCATCAGTGAATTTTTTGTGGAATATTGGTGGCTGATATTTGGAGTACTGGGCGCGGGAGGGTACTTTTTTATGCAGGCATGGCGGCGCAGTCCAAAAATGCAGCGGGCCATGGATCGCATGCTGCTCAAAATGCCCATTTTTGGCACGCTTATCGACAAGTCCTGCGTGGCACGCTGGACACGTACCCTCTCCACCATGTTCGCCGCAGGCATACCTTTGGTGGAAGCTCTGGACTCCGTGGGCGGCGCATCGGGCAACAGCGTGTTCAAAGAAGCCACCGATCGCATTCAAAATGAAGTCTCTACCGGCACCAGCTTGAATATTGCCATGAGCAACACCAATGTATTTCCGTCGATGGTGCTGCAAATGTGCGCGATTGGCGAAGAATCTGGCTCAATTGATCACATGCTGTCCAAGGCTGCAGACTTTTATGAACAAGAAGTGGATGAAATGGTGGCCGGGCTTTCCAGCTTGATGGAGCCCATCATCATCGTGTTTTTGGGCGGCATTATTGGCGGCATCGTGGTGGCCATGTATCTGCCTATCTTCAAATTGGGGCAAGTGGTTTGATGGATTTCCTCATACAAGGCGACGTCGCCTTGGCAGCGCTGCTGGGCCTGCTGATTGGTAGTTTTTTGAATGTGGTGATCCATCGCCTCCCGCAAATGATGGAGGCGCAATGGGATGCCGAATGCGCAGAGCACCAAGCTGCCAAGGCGGGCGCCGAATACCGCCCCGCATCGCCCGCACTCACCCTGTGCCAACCACGCTCGCGCTGTCCACACTGCGGCCACGCCATCACCTGGCACGAGAACATTCCGGTACTGAGCTGGATTTTTTTGCGCGGCAAATGTCGTGTGTGCAAACAAGGCATCAGCGCACGCTACCCCCTAGTGGAAATCACCACCGCAGCAGTGTTTGCATGGATTGTTCACCGCTGTGGCTTCACCTATGAAGCCTGGGCGTGGTGCGGCTTTAGTGCTGCGCTGCTGACCCTGGCGCTGATCGACTGGGACACCACCCTGCTGCCGGACGACATCACCCTTCCTTTGCTTTGGGCAGGCCTGTTGAGCACGGCTTTGGGCTGGACAGGTATTGATCTGCCCAGCGCGCTGTGGGGGGCGGTTGCAGGCTATGGTTCTTTGTGGAGCATTTATTGGCTCTTCAAGCTGGTCACTGGCAAAGAGGGTATGGGCTACGGCGACTTCAAACTCTTTGCGGCGCTGGGCGCATGGTTTGGCTGGCAAGCGCTGGTCCCGATTATTTTGATGGCATCGGTGATTGGCGCCATCGTCGGCATTGCCATGAAGCTGAACAGCAAACTGCGCGAAGGCGGTTACATCCCCTTTGGCCCTTTTTTGGCTGGCGCAGGTTTTACCGCCATGTTCTTTGGCCATGAGCGCATTCTGTCCACCGTATTGCGCTCCTTGGGTTTGTGAAGATGCAGCGTGCTCGACGTATAGGTTTGACCGGCGGCATCGGCAGCGGCAAAAGCACGGTCGCCCAAATTTTGGCGCAGGCGGGCGCTGCCATCATCGACGCAGACGCCATCTCCCGCAGCCTGACCTCCGCCGGCGGGCTGGCGATTGCCCCCATCGAAGCAGCGTTTGGCCCGCAAGCAATCGATGCGCAGGGCGCACTCAACCGCGCCTTCATGCGCGACCTGATTTTTCAAAACCCTTGCGCCAAGCAGCGCTTGGAAGCGATTGTTCACCCCCTGATTGGCACCCTGACCGAACGCCAAGCTTTGCAAGCCGAAGCGTGCGGCACCCGGCTACTGGTCTTTGATGTGCCACTGCTGGTGGAGTCTGGGCGCTGGCGCCAGCAAGTCCACGCCGTGGTGGTGGTGGACTGCGAGGAAGAGACCCAGATCCAGCGCGTCATCGCGCGCAATCGCCTAGAGCGTGCGGCGATAGAAAAAATCGTGGCAGCACAGGCCACGCGCACGCAGCGCAGAGCCGCTGCAGACTGGGTCATCTACAACGAGGGGCTCGATTTCGCTGCATTACGTCAAGAAGTGCTATCAATTTCGGCACAGTTACAGCTATGATGGCAGCCAATGCGCCTGTAACACTTGGCATGCTTCGTGCACAGACGCTGCCAACACCCATTTTTTCGCCTGAGCCTACTGGGATACTGTCAGCGTGATTCTTTACGAGTACCCTTTCAACGAACGCTTACGCACTTATTTGCGACTGGAACAATTGTTCCGGCGTTTGTCCGAACTCGTCACGCGCGAATCTCCCGTAGATCACCACTTTGCGCTGGCCACCATCTTTGAGACGATGGAAGTTGCGGCCCGTGCCGACCTCAAATCGGATCTGCTGCGCGATTTGGATCGCCACAAAAACATGTTCGAAGGCCTGCGGGACAACCCCGCCATTGCCCAAGACATGCTGGACAACATCATTGCCCAGCTCGATCAGTGCTACAGCGCGCTACACGCGCAAAACGGCAAAACCGGCCAGCCACTGACAGAAATTGATTGGTTGATGGCTATTCGCAGCCGCATCAGCATTCCCGGTGGCACCAGCAGCTTTGACCTGCCTGCCTACCACCGCTGGCAAAACAAACCCGCGCATGAGCGCCAAGCCGACTTGCAGCAGTGGACACAGTGCCTCAAGCCATTGTCCGATGCACTCGGGCTGCTGCTGGGCTTGCTGCGCCAAACCGGTTCTCCCCAAAAGGTCGCGGCCAGCAACGGGCAGTTTCAACAAGCACTGCCTGCAGGCAAGGCCTACCAACTGCTGCGCCTGCGCATCCATCCAGACTCCGGCCTGATTCCAGAGATCAGTGCTAACCGCTTGATGGTGTCGGTGCGCCTGGTGCGCCCTAACGAAAGTGGCAGCCTGCAATCGACCACGGAAAACGCGGCTTTCGAGCTGACCTTGTGCGCATAACTGCAGCCTTGTGTCAGACTGCACGGCATGAGCGAGAACACCGCACCCAACACCCCACCTACGGTTGCATGCCCCACCTGTGGCGGCCCCAGCTTGTTTGCACCCAGCAACCCCTCACGCCCGTTTTGCAGCGTGCGTTGCAAAGACATTGATCTGGGCGCCTGGGCGGCCGAAGCGTTTCGCGTGCCCGCGCCGCCGCCGCAAGACAACCCCTTCGGTGATCCGCGCACCGAGAGCGACTAAAAACCATAGCTGCTTGTGCTGATAAAAAAAGGGATTGCAATACGTTTGTACTGCAATCCCTTTATTTTTGAGCGCTAGCAGCTCTTATTTTTGCTGCTCTGGCACTGCGTACACGCTGGCATCAAAAGGCAGGCCGCGCTCTTCGCTCAGCCACTGCAGCACGGGCAGCGAACCCTCCAGCACCGGGCGCACGTGCAGCGGCAACTGCTGCCAGGCCATTTGCTGGCCTTCGCGCATCTCAAAATCACCCTCCCACTGCGTGATCTTGCACCAGTGCAGGCGCACCAGCGCATGGCTGTAGGCGTGCTCGGTCACCTTCCAGGCCATGCAGTTCGTGATGGTAATACCCAGCTCCTCCTGCAACTCGCGGCGCAGGGCCTGCTCCACGGTCTCACCCGCTTCAAGCTTGCCGCCGGGAAACTCCCACCAGCCCGCACGCGGCTTGCCCTCCGGGCGGCTGGTGATCAGCAAGGCCCCGTCGCTTTCGCGGATCAGCACGCCCACGGCGACTTCGGTATGTTGGCGTTCAGTCACAGAGGAATCGGTCACAGTCAAACTATCTTTCTTAAATTTCCGCGCCGTCGGTCAAGCCTTCGACGTCGGCAATGCGTTGGTGCGGGGCCGCCGCACCTTCGTTGCGGCCCGCGTAGTCGCGCGCAAACTGCTGGGCCACACGGCCGCTGCGCGAGCCACGCTCCAGCGCCCAGACCAGGGCTTCAGGCTCTGCGGCTTGGATGGCGTCGTCAGGCAACCCCATGGAACGCAGCCACTGCGCCACCACGCGCAGGTATTCGTCCTGGCTGAAGGGGTAAAAACTCACCCACAGGCCAAAGCGCTCGGAGAGCGAGATTTTCTCCTCCACCACCTCACCGGGGTGGATCTCGCCGTCCTTGCCCTTGGAGGTTTGCAGGTTGTCGCTCATGTACTCGGGCAACAGGTGGCGGCGGTTGCTGGTGGCGTAGACCAGCACATTGGGCGTGGCGGCGCTGACCGAGCCATCCAGAATCGACTTCATGGCTTTGTAGCCAGGCTCGCCCTCTTCAAAGCTCAGGTCGTCGCAGTAGATGATGAATTTTTCGGTGCGACCGGCGACCACGTCGACGATGTCGGGTAAGTCCGTCAAATCCGCCTTGTCCACCTCAATCAGGCGCAGCCCCTGCGGCGCATAGGCGTGCAAGCAGGCGCGAATCAGCGATGACTTGCCCGTGCCGCGCGCGCCCGTCAGCAGCACGTTATTGGCCGTGCGCCCTTGCACAAACTGCTCGGTGTTGCGCGCAATCTTGTCTTTTTGGCCGTCAATGTTCTGCAGGTCCGACAGCTGCATCGCCCCCACGTGGCGCACCGGCTCCAGCACGCCGCAGCCGTTGGCACGCTTGCGGTAGCGCCAGGCAATCGCGGCACTCCAGTCAGCGGGCGCTTGCAGGGGCTGGGGCAGCACCGATTCAATGCGCTGCATCAGCTGCTCGGCACGCTCTACCAAGCGCTCCAACGGGTTTATCACATCTTGCACTGTCTGCCTCCATTCATTTTTTTGATAGCTGTTTGCGCCTGATTTCAAAGCATTTCAAATAGAAAACACCTTGAAATCATTGATTCACCAGCGCCAATAGCTCCTAAAACACAAAGGAGCCACCAGGCTCCTCATTGCGTTTGCAGCGTTGCACAACACTCAGCCCGCCTGTGCTGTGCAGGCGCGGCGCAATCGTCCAGACAGTGGCAGCGCCACGGCAAACGATTGCCACCAAGCCTGCAGGCCATTGCGCTTGGCAACACCACCGCTCATCAAGAGCGGTAGTCGGCGTTGATGGTCACGTAGTCATGGCTGAAGTCACACGTCCACACCGTCTGGCTGGCGGTGCCACGGCCCAGGTTCACGCGCACGGTGATTTCTTGCTGCTTCATCACGCGCTGGCCATCAGCTTCTTGGTAGCTGGGGTTGCGCCCGCCATCGACCACCACGTGCACATCGTCCAGGTACAGGTCAATCTTGGTCTGGTCCAGATCGGCAATGCCGGCGTAGCCCACAGCAGCCAGAATGCGGCCCAGGTTCGGGTCTGAAGCAAAGAACGCCGTCTTCACCAAGGGCGAATGGGCAATCGCATAGGCCGCCAAACGGCATTCTGCTTCGGTCTTGCCGCCGTCAATCTGCACGGTGATGAACTTGGTGGCACCTTCGCCGTCACGCACAATCGCTTGGGCCAGCAAACGCGCCACGTCCTGCAGCGCCGCTTTCAAAGCCTGGGCATCGGCGCTGTCCCAGTTGGTGATTGCAGCGTTGCCCGCCTGGTGTGTGGCTACCAGCACGAACGAATCGTTGGTGGAGGTGTCGCCATCGATCGTCACACGGTTGAAGGAGCCGTCGGCCAGTTCCTTGACCAAATCCTGCAGCAACTCCGGTGCAATGGCTGCGTCGGTGGCCAGATAGCCCAGCATGGTGGCCATATTGGGGCGAATCATGCCAGCGCCCTTGCTGATGCCGGTGATGTGCACGGTCTTGCCACCCACTTGCAACTGGCGGCTGTAGGCCTTGGGCTGGGTGTCGGTGGTCATGATGCCTTCTGCGGCCAATGCCCAGTTATCGGCCTTGGCTGCGGCAATCGCAGCAGGCAGACCAGCCACGATGCGGCCCACAGGCAGCTCTTCCATGATTACGCCGGTCGAAAACGGCAGCACTTGCTGCGCGCTCACGCCCAGCGCTTGGGCCAGAGCCTCACAGGTCTTGCGCGCATTAGCCAGGCCGGCTGCGCCCGTGCCTGCGTTGGCATTGCCGGTATTGATCACCATGGCACGAATGCTTTGGCCTGCCGCCAGATGCTCGCGGCACACCTGCACAGGGGCTGCGCAGTAACGGTTTTGCGTGAACACGCCTGCCACGCTGGCACCTTCATCCAGCAAAAACACGGTCAGGTCTTTGCGGTTGGCTTTGCGCACACCGGCTTCGGTCACACCAATACGCACACCAGCGACGGCAAACAGGTCAGCGGCGACGGGAACAGGCAAATTCACAGGCATTGCAGGGCTTCCTACAGAGAAACAGTTAGACGGCCATTATGGGTAAAAAACCATGCCGCACAACGCAAAACACGGGCCTGCGCCCGTGTTCTTTGGGGATGGCGGTGTTACCCGCTCAGCCGCTTAGTTCAACTTGCCGTGGCAGTTTTTAAACTTTTCACCGCTGCCGCAAGGGCAGGGGTCGTTACGGCCCACGCGCACACCGGGCGGCAACTCAAAGCTGTCGCTCTTGTCACTGTCCGCACTGGCGTAATGCATGCCGCCTTGCACGCTTTCGGCATGCTCTTCAATGCTTTGTGCGGCCTGCTCCAGTTGCTCGGGCTGCTGGATACGCACCGTGAGCAGCACACGCGTCACTTCGTTCTTGACCTGGTCAATCAGCTGGCGGAACAGCTCAAACGCTTCGCGCTTGTATTCCTGCTTGGGCTGCTTTTGGGCAAAGCCACGCAGGTGAATACCTTGGCGCAGATAGTCCAGCGCGGCCAAATGGTCGCGCCAGTTGGTGTCAAAGCTTTGCAGCAGCACCGCGCGTTGGAAGTTCATGAACTGCTCGGAGCCCACCAAATCCAGCTTGCCTTGGTAAACGTCGTTGGCGGCCTTGACACAGGCTTCCAAGATGTCTTCATCGGTGATGCTGTCAGAGGCCTTGACCATGCCTTGCAAGTCCACATGCACCTGCCAGTCGGCCAGTGCTTTTTCCAGCGCAGGCAGGTCCCACTGCTCTTCCATCGACTCGGCAGGCACGTACTGGCGCACCATGTCAGAGATGCAGTCTTCGCGCATGACCGTGATCATTTCGCTCAGATCAGAGGTGTCCAAAATGTCATTGCGCTGCTGGTAGATCACCTTGCGCTGGTCGTTGGAGACGTCGTCGTACTCCAGCAGTTGTTTCCGCATGTCAAAGTTGCGCGCCTCCACCTTGCGCTGGGCCGACTCGATAGAGCGGGTCACGATACCCGCTTCAATCGCTTCGCCTTCAGGCATTTTCAGGCGATCCATGATGGCGCGTACGCGGTCACCCGCGAAGATACGCATCAGCTGGTCATCCAAGCTCAAATAAAAGCGTGAAGAACCGGGGTCGCCCTGGCGGCCCGAGCGGCCACGCAGCTGGTTATCAATACGGCGCGACTCATGGCGCTCGGTGGCGATGATGCGCAGGCCGCCCAACGCCTTGACCTCTTCATGGTCTTTTTGCCACTGCGCACGCAGCGCAGCGATCTGCTCGGCCTTGGTGGCATCATCCAGCTCCGGATTGCCATAAATGGCCGCTTCCTGTTTGCTGATATTGCCGCCCAGCACAATGTCGGTGCCACGGCCCGCCATATTGGTGGCGATGGTGATCATGCCCTTGCGGCCGGCTTGGGCGATGATGTCCGCCTCCTTGGCGTGCTGCTTGGCATTGAGCACCTGGTGGGGCAAGCCAGCCTTGGTCAGCAACTGGTCGATGATCTCCGAGTTTTCAATCGAAGTCGTACCCACCAGCACGGGCTGGCCGCGCTCGTGGCATTCGCGAATGTCTTCAATCGCCGCGTTGTACTTCTCTGGGGTGGTCTTGTAGACGCGATCGAGCTGGTCTTCGCGCTTGCTGGGCTTGTTGGGCGGAATCACCACCGTTTCCAAACCATAGATGCTCTGGAACTCGTAGGCTTCCGTATCCGCAGTACCTGTCATACCCGACAGCTTGTGGTACAGGCGGAAGTAATTCTGGAAGGTGATGGAGGCCATGGTCTGGTTCTCAGCCTGAATGGCCACCCCTTCCTTGGCTTCTACGGCCTGGTGCAGACCATCGCTCCAGCGGCGGCCCGACATCAAGCGGCCCGTGAACTCATCCACGATCACCACTTCGCCGTTTTGCACCACGTAGTGCTGATCACGGTGGTAGATATGGTGGGCACGCAGCGCGGCGTACAAATGGTGCACCAGAGCGATGTTGGATGGGTCGTACAGCGACGCACCTTCAGGCAGCAAGCCTGCGGCTGCCAAAATGCTTTCGGCCTTTTCATGCCCCTCTTCGGTCAAGAAGACTTGGTGGCTCTTTTCATCCACGGTGAAATCACCGGGCTTGGTGACGCCTTCACCGGTACGCGGGTCTGCCTCGCCTTCTTGGCGCACCAGCTGAGGCGCCAGCTGGTTAATGGCTTGGTACATGGTCGTGTTGTCATCCGCCTGACCCGAGATGATCAAAGGCGTGCGTGCCTCGTCAATCAAGATCGAGTCCACCTCGTCGACAATCGCGTAGTTCAACGCACGCTGTACGCGGTCGGCCTTGTCATAGACCATGTTGTCGCGCAGATAGTCGAAACCGTATTCGTTGTTGGTACCGTAGGTGATGTCCGCCAGATAGGCCAATTGCTTGTCTTCACGCGGCGCATTCGGCAGGTTCACACCGACCGACAGCCCCAGGAAGTGGTAGAGCGGGCGCATGGTTTCGGCATCGCGACTGGCCAGATAGTCGTTCACCGTCACCACGTGCACGCCATCACCCGCCAGTGCATTCAAGTACACAGGCAGCGTTGAAGTAAGCGTCTTGCCTTCACCGGTGCGCATTTCAGCAATTTTGCCTTGATGCAAGGCCATGCCGCCCATCAACTGCACGTCAAAGTGGCGCATTTTCATGACGCGTTTAGACGCTTCACGCACCACGGCAAACGCTTCTTCCAGCAAGTCATCCAGCGAAGCACCCTGTGCCAGACGGTCTTTGAATTCTTGGGTTTTCGCTTTTAAGGTTTGGTCATCGAGCTTTTCGAGCTCCGACTCCATCGCATTGATGCGAGCCACCGCCTTGCGGTACTGTTTGAGAAGCCGGTCGTTGCGGCTGCCGAAAAGTTTGGTGAGAAAGTTGACCATGCGAACGGAAGCCGCTTACCAGCGCCAGAAAAAAGCACCAGCAGCAGCCAAATCCCTAGTATAGAGTTGCCATGCAGATGGGCCCACGCAACGTAAAAACAAGAGTCTTTGCGCTGGAAGCCAAAAATTGATTCTAACTGCCGCTCATGCTTTGCCACCAAGAGCACCCTTGCGCCAACGCACAAGCAACAGGCCGACTCATAATGGACAAGCACTCCCGAGGTCCAACGCCATGCATTCGCGCCGCCATATCGCCGTCTCTTTAGAGCAAGCCGCCCAGTCTTCGCCCACCCTGTCCCAACTGGTACGCCAAGCACGGGAAGCGAATGCACGCATGAAAGCGATTGAGCCCCTCTTGCCACCCGGTTTGCGCAACAGCATTCAACCTGGCCCGATCCAAGGCAGTACGTGGAGCCTGATTCTCAAAAACAATGCCGCAGCAAGCAAAGTGCGCTATTTGCTCCCCGCCCTGGAGGCACACTTGCGCACCAAAGGCTGGGATGTTGCGCACATTCAGCTCAAAGTCTTGAGCAGCTCTCCTTGGCAGACTCCGCAGTAAGCAGCTCAAAGCACCATAGCCGCAGTAGGCAAAAAAAAGACCCTTGAGGGTCTTTTTTAAATTTGGTGCCGGTTGTCGGATTCGAACTGACGACCTACCGCTTACAAGGCGGGTGCTCTACCAACTGAGCTAAACCGGCTATCCACGGCACAAGTTTTGCAATTTGCCACCGGGACAAGGTACTTCACCAAAAAGCACCTAAGTTTGGTGCCGGTTGTCGGATTCGAACTGACGACCTACCGCTTACAAGGCGGGTGCTCTACCAACTGAGCTAAACCGGCGAAGACAGAGATTCTAATACAAGTTTTCTACCCAAAAAGGCTTTATACCTATTTGACGCGTTTTAGTGCAGGACGACCTGCACCGCCAGCAGGCGGACGCGGCTCATCATTGCCATCCTCGGCAGGTTTGGGCGCGGAGCTTACCAATTGCATCAATTGCGCAGCAGAAGCGACTTCTTCATCTTGACCCTTCGACGCGATGGACGCGGCAGCTTGTGCACCACGCACATCCAATCCACCAGCATCATCTGGGAACTCCTCCAGCAAATCATCCACGACTGGAAAAGACATACCTTGCCCGGATTCACGTGCATAAATCGCTTGCACACGCTCCACAGGCACCATGATTTCCCGGGGCTTTCCACCAAAGCGGGCTTTGAATTCAATGTATTCATTGCCCAGCTGCAGATTACCTGTCGCGTCATAGCTGACGTTCAGCACGATCTCGCCGTCTTGCACAAACTCGCGAGGCACTTGTACAGAACGATCCACTTTGACTGCCAAATAAGGCGTCAACCCATTGTCCGTACACCACTCATGAAGGGCGCGAATCAAATACGGCCGTGTGGATGTGGTGGTGGGCTCGTTCATGTACAAATTCCAGCAAACAGCAAAAAACTCAAAGATCGCACAGTGCGCAAATTACTTGCGCATGACCTTTTCAGAGGGTGTCAGCGCCTCAATGTAAGCAGGGCGCGAGAAGATGCGCTCCGCATACTTGAGCAAAGGTGCAGCGTTCTTGCTCAGCTCAATGCCGTAGTAGTCCAGGCGCCACAACAGGGGAGCGATGGCGACGTCCAACATGGAGAAGCCTTCGCCCAGCATGTACTTGTTCTTCAAGAATACAGGTGCCAGTTGCGTCAAGCGATCGCGGATGTGCTGGCGTGCCTTTTCCACTTCCTTTTCATTGCCCTTGACGTTGCGTTGTTCCAGCGTATTCACGTGCACGAACAATTCTTTCTCGAAGTTCAGCAAGAACAGACGCACGCGCGCGCGATCTACTGGATCACCGGGCATCAGTTGAGGGTGCGGAAAACGCTCATCGATGTACTCGTTGATGATGTTCGACTCGTACAGAATCAGATCGCGTTCAACCAAGATGGGAACTTGGCCATAAGGGTTCATCGCCGCGATTTCCTCAGGCTTGTTGTACAAGTCCACATCGCGGATTTCGAAGTCCATCCCCTTTTCAAACAGCACAAAGCGGCAGCGGTGGGAATATGGGCAAGTCGTTCCCGAGTAAAGCACCATCATGGCGGAAGCTCCTAAAAATCAAAAAGAGTGGGACGCCTCAAAAGCGCCCACTCTGCTGTAACCGAAGCGCTTCACACTAAAGTGCAAAGCGGCAGCAGTCTATCTATTTATTTAACGTCTTTCCAGAATGCGGCGTTCAATCTCCAGGCGATCAAGATAAAGATGCCCAAGAAAATCAACACACCCACACCGACGCGAATACGGGTATTTTGGGCCGGTTCACCCATCCATTGCAGGAAGTTGACCAAATCACCGACTGTCTGATCGTACTCTTGTGTGCTCATTGTGCCCTGCGAGATGGTTTCCCAGCCCTTGAACACTTGGGTGTTTTGCCCATGCACTTCTACAGTTTCCAGGATCGCGCGACGCTCACCTTGCAATTGCCACAGTGCATGCGGCATACCCACCGATGGGAAGACCAAATTGTTCCACCCTGTGGCTTTGGTGTCATCGCGGTAGAAAGTACGCAAGAAGGTATAGAGGTAATCAGCCCCTGAACCACCCGCTCCTGCACGCGAACGCGCAATCACAGTCAAATCTGGCGGATTGGCACCAAACCAGCTCTTGGCTTGCTTGGGATCGATCGCGGAAACCATGGTTTCTCCCACCTTGTCGGTGGTAAAGAGCAGATTGTCCTTGATCTCTTGATCGCTCAAGCCGATGTCTTTCAATCGGTTAAAGCGCATGAAAGCAGCCGAATGGCAGCCCAAGCAGTAGTTCACAAACAACTTGGCACCATTTTGCAGCGAGGCTTGGTTGGTCGTATCAACCGGCGCCTTATCCAAGGCCACCAAACCACCAACAGCAGCATGCGCGCCACCGGCAATACCAAGCGCTGCGACCAGCGTAAGGATCAGTTTTTTCATTGTTCTTCGCTCCTAGGCTCAGTGAGGCTTGAAAGTCACGCGATCAGGCACAGACTTAGGCGTACCCAACTGGCTCCACCAAGGCATCAGCAAGAAGAAGCCAAAGTAGAACAGCGTACCAACTTGCGACACTCGCTCACCGGTGGGCGAAGGCGGCTGAACGCCCAAGTACCCCAGAATCAGGAAATTCACTACAAACACCGCATACAGGTATTTGTGCCAGCTTGGACGGTAGCGGATGGACTTCACAGGACTCAGGTCAAACCATGGCAGACCAAACAAGATCACCACGGCACCACCCATCACCACCACCCCCCAGAACTTGGCGTCAATCGACAACATCAGCACCACAGCCACAACAGCCGCCCCCACAATAACCAGCTTGAACAAGCCAGCCATCTTGGTCTTCAAGACTGCGAACACTGCCGCCAAGCCTACGCAGGCTACCAACACATACATCATCTCTGTAGTGATGGCTCGCAGCATGGAGTAGAACGGTGTGAAGTACCACACAGGAGCAATGTGCGCGGGCGTCTGCAGCGGATCAGCAGGAATGAAGTTGTTGTATTCCAAGAAGTAGCCGCCGAACTCTGGCGCAAAGAACACCACCGCCGAGAACAGAAACAAGAACACACCCACGCCAAAGATATCGTGCACGGTGTAGTAGGGATGGAAAGGAACACCATCCAGCGGATTGCCCTTGGCATCCTTGGGCGCGCCAGGCGCCTTGATTTCTACACCATCGGGATTGTTCGAGCCCACATCGTGCAGCGCCAGCAAGTGTGCAACGACCAAACCCAGCAGCACCAGCGGCACCGCAATCACATGGAAACTAAAGAAGCGGTTGAGCGTTGCATCGCCCACCACGTAGTCACCACGAATCAAAATCGCCAGATCTGGGCCAACGAATGGAATCGCGGCGAACAGATTCACGATCACCTGCGCACCCCAGTACGACATCTGACCCCATGGCAGCAGGTAGCCCATAAAGGCTTCAGCCATCAGTGCCAGGAAAATGGCGCAGCCAAAGATCCAGACCAGCTCACGTGGCTTGCGGTACGAACCGTAGAGCAACCCGCGGAACATGTGCAAATACACCACCACAAAGAAGGCAGATGCGCCGGTGGAGTGCATGTAGCGAATCAGCCAACCCCATGGCACATCACGCATGATGTATTCCACGGAAGCAAACGCTTTTTCAGCGTCTGGCTTGTAGTGCATGACCAGAAAAATACCGGTCACGATTTGGATCACCAGCACCAGCAGCGCCAGTGAGCCGAAGATGTACCAAAAGTTAAAGTTCTTCGGAGCGTAGTACTCCGACATGTGAACCTTGTAGGCCGAGAAAGCTGTGGGGAAGCGGTTCTCGAACCAGTTCGTCACCTTGGCGCCGGTAGACGCGTTCGGGTCGATGTCTTTGAATTCGTGGGCCATGTCGTTTTAACTCCCTCAAGCCTTGTCTTCACCGATCAGGAGTTTGGTCTCCGACAGGTACATGTGGGGCGGAACTTCCAGATTGTCCGGAGCGGGCTTGTTCTTGAACACGCGACCAGCCAAGTCAAAGGTCGAGCCGTGGCATGGGCACAAGAAGCCGCCCTTCCAATCGGCGGGCAGCGAAGGCTGGGCACCGGTCTGGAACTTATCGACGGGCGAACATCCCAAGTGCGTGCAAATACCCACGCACACCAGCACTTCTTCCTTGATCGAACGCCAAGGGTTGCGGGCATACACAGGGGTAAATTCGCTGGGTTTGCGTTTGGATTCGGGGTCTGCCAGTTGTTCATCCAAAGTGGCCAAATCCGCCAACTGCTCTTTGGTGCGGCGAATGATCCAAACTGGCTTGCCGCGCCATTCAACGGTAATCTTTTCGCCCGGCTGCAGGGCAGAGATATCAACTTCCACCGCAGCACCTGCTGCCTTAGCCTTTTCAGAAGGCTGGAAGGTACTGACAAAAGGAACAGCGGCTGCCACGCCGCCTACCGCGCCAGCGCAGGCAGACGTGATGATCCACGTCCGTTTGCTGGAGTCGACAGGTGTTTCGCTCATGGGGATCCTCGATAAAACATCGCTAGGTATAAGGACAATCGAGAAATTGTAGCGGAGCGAAAATTTGGAATCCAAGCACGCGTCTGACACTCTTCTTGCTTTAGATCATGCAATATGACCTATCTCAACGAAGTGGAGGTGCGCGCATGGGCATGATGCAAGAGTTCCGCGAGTTCGCCGTCAAAGGCAATGTGATCGATTTGGCCGTGGGCGTCATCATCGGCGGCGCCTTCGGCAAGATCGTTGATTCCGTCGTGAAAGATCTGATCATGCCGGTCGTCGGCATGGTGTTTGGCAAGCTAGATTTCTCTAATTTGTTCGTCGTTTTGGGCGATATCCCGACAGGTGTTCCGCGCACTTTGACGGCCTTGCAAGAAGCGGGTGTTCCTGTTTTTGCGTATGGCAACTTCATCACCGTCGCGGTGAATTTCACCATTTTGGCGTTCATCATTTTCATAATGATCAAGCAAATCAATCGCTTGAAACGCCAAGCGCCCGCAGTGCCACCTGAGCCAGCAGCCACGCCCGAAGAGGTTTTGCTGTTGCGAGAAATTCGTGACCAACTGCGCCGCTGAACGTAGCTGTCCCGCCCAACGGCTGGGACTCTGAACGCGCAATAACGGGGCGATCTGCCCCGTTATTTACGCCTGCAGGACGGCTGCACCCTGTGAATGCGCCGACAAGGAGCGCGCCATTTGCACCGCTTGCAGCAGGCTAGAAGGATCGGCCACTCCTTGCCCGGCAATGTCGAATGCCGTGCCGTGATCCGGGCTGGTACGCACCAAGGGCAGACCCAAAGTGACGTTCACCCCGTCTTCGACACCCAAATACTTGATCGGGATCAACCCTTGGTCGTGGTACATCGCCAACACTGCATCAAATTCCCCTGCGTGCCCGTCAACATTCCTTGCGCGCATAAAGATTGTGTCAGGTGCAAATGGGCCCTGCGCATAGATACCCTCGCTCCTTGCAGTGCGCACAGCCGGGGCAATCGTCTCTAGCTCCTCACGACCAAACAGCCCACCCTCCCCTGCATGGGGGTTCAGCCCCGCCACCCCGATACGTGGCGCACGACCCAGCATGCGCAGCAGCGCTTGGTGGGTAATGCGCAGCGTTTGCACAATGTTGTCGTGCGTGACGGCCTCTATCGCTTGGCGCAGCGAGACATGGATGCTTACCAGCACAGTGCGCAGCTCATGGTTCGCCAGCATCATGCGCACCGGCATCTCGCCCACCGCCACGCCCGCATGCTGGGCCGCTTCCGCTTGGAGCAGTTCGGTATGCCCCGGGTAATCTACCCCAGCGGCGTGCAGCGCTTCTTTGTGCAACGGCGCCGTCACCAAGGCTGCAACCTCTGCGCTCAGCGCAGCGCGCGCGGCCCATTGCACACTCAGGGCGGCTGCACGGCCAGCATCGGCGCTCACCACACCCCAGGGCGCAGGGCCCGGTATGCCGGGCAATTGCAGCACGGGCATGCAGCGTGGCGGGACGTTCACCACGTCCTCAGGGCTGTCGATGACCGCGACTGGCAGCGCGCTATCGCCGGCTTGGCAAATCGCCTTGGCACCACGACGCATGGTGGCCACATCCCCCACGACAAAACAAGCTTGCATCACCTGCGGCGCATCTCGAAATGCCTTGGCAATAATTTCCGGGCCAATGCCTGCGGAGTCGCCCTGGGTAATGGCGATGGCTTTTAGTTTCAACATGAAATAGTCCTCTAACGCTTATGCAACAAGCGCTGACAGCTATCAAAATTACGCGGGGTTGTCGATCTCAATAAAGTGATGCGACAGCCCCAGTTGCTGTGCCACCTGCGCGGCCACCGCAGCGGCACCATAACGCTCGGTGGCATGGTGCCCCGCTGCAATGAAGGTGGTGCCCGTCTCGCGCGCCAAGTGCGCCTGTGGCTCCGAGATTTCACCGGTGATAAAGGCGTCTGCACCCGCAGCCAGCGCGCTTTCGTAAAAGCCCTGGGCACCGCCCGTACACCACGCCAAGCGGCGGATGGCGCGCTCTGGTGCTCCGCTGACGCACGTCACGGCCCGACCCAGCACTGCTTGCACATGCGCTGAGAGCGCTGCGGCATTGGCAAAGTCGGCTTCACCCACCATGCCCAGCGCTTGCTCACCAAAGGTTGCATCCCACTGCACGCCCAGCTTCTGGCCCAACTGTGCGTTATTGCCCAGCTCGGGGTGTGCATCCAGCGGCAGGTGATAGGCAAACAGGCTGATGTCATGGGCCAGCAGCAGGCGGATGCGTTCCTTCATCCAGCCGGTGATGCGTCCATCCATGCCACGCCAAAACAGGCCGTGGTGCACAAAGATGGCATCGGCCTTGTCGGCAATGGCCGCCTCAATCAGGGCGCGGCTGGCCGTCACACCGCTGACGATGTGGCGGATCTCGGCTTTGCCTTCTACCTGCAGGCCATTGGGGCCGTAGTCTTTGAAGCGCTCGGGCTGGAGCAAAGCATCGAAATGGGCGAGGAGGTCTTGTCGCTGAATCATGCCAACCATTGTGCCAAGCCCACCATGGCCAGCACATGCACAGGCATAAAAAAGGGCAGCCGAAGCTGCCCTTGGAATATGGCTGGCACCACGTTTAGTGGGCCGTCACCTTCGGCTGCCAGCCACGCGAAGCGATGGGCCAGAACAAGCCAATGGCTGCCCCCAAGACACCCATGGCCGCAACATAGTGCGCAGGCGCCATCACGTCCACCTGCTGCCACATGGACACCAGCATCGGCGTCAAGCCACCGAACACCGCATAAGCCATGTTGTAGGCAAAGGACAGGCCCGTAAAACGCACCGCCACAGGGAAGGCGCGTACGCCCACCACGGGCAACAGCGAGATCGAGCCCACAAAGAAGCCCACCATGGCGTAGCGCAGCACCAGGGTCGATTCACCGGGCAAACCCAGGTAGAAGATGTAGGCCGTCACAGTCATGCCGCCCCAGCCGAACAGCATGGTCAGCTTGGTACCGATCTTGTCGCTCAACCAGCCCCAGAACACACAACCGATGGTCAAGGTCACGGTGGCCACGGCATTGGCCTTCATAGCGTCAGCAGGCAGGATGTGGAAAACCTTTTGCATGTAGGCTGGGGCCATCAGCACCACCACTACCACACCGGTGGACAACACCCAAGTCATCAAAGCCACCAGCCAACTGGCTTCCTTGTGATCGCGCAAGATAGTTTTGATGGGCAGTTCAGCATCAGCCGCCTTGCGCTTTTGCATGTCTTGGAACAAGGGGGTTTCGTGCAAAAAACGGCGCAAATACACCGATACCAGACCAAACACACCACCCACGATGAACGGCAAACGCCATGCCCAGTCGTGGATTTCTGCCGCGCTGTACGTGCTATTGAGCCACACGCCAAAGATGGAACCCAAGAAGATGCCGCCGGTGATGCCGGAGGTCAGCGTACCAATGGCCAAACCATAGTTCTTGGCGGGCGAGTGTTCGGCCACAAACACCCAGGCACCAGGCATCTCACCACCAATCGCGGCACCTTGCAGCACGCGCATCAGCAACAGCAGCAACGGGGCGGCAATGCCAATGGTTTCGTAAGTCGGTAACAAGCCAATCACCAAAGTGGGCACGGCCATCAAGAAGATGGACAGCGTGAACATTTTCTTGCGGCCAATCTTGTCACCGTAGTGCGCAATAACGATGCCGCCAATGGGGCGTGCCAGGTAACCTGCGGCAAAAATGCCCAGCGTTTGCAGCTGACGCATCCAATCGGGCATGTCAGCCGGGAAGAACAATGCGCCCAGTACGTTGGCAAAAAATACGAAGACGACGAAGTCGTAAAACTCCAGCGTGCCGCCCAGAGCGGACAGGCTCAGGGTTTTGTAATCGTCACGGTTCAAAGGACGATGGTGTGCACCACCCGCAACTTGGTGGGCTTGTGCATTCGGATGCTTACTCATGGGGTTGTCTTTCCAGTTACAAAAGGTCAGACAGCGCTAAAACCGGGGCAACGGATAGATGCTTCAAGGCGAGACTGGACTGTTCTTTCAAGCTTCACGGTAATGCAGCTTGGCGTTTCTTGGCCTTCGCGGGTGTGCCAAGGCAAGAGCGAACACAGTGTGGCGCAGTCGAAAAAACATTCTAGGGTTAACACTCATAGGGTTTTGGACAACCATCGCGGTTCACGATGTGGTTTCGCGAAATAGATGCACCCCATCTCTTTGCGCGATGACAAAACACAGCACGCACCACCGATACCCCAAGTCCTGACGCGAGCGCGCATTTGCGCGTACGCTTTCACCATTCACCGCCCTCTGCGAATTACTTTATGAAGCGTTACTGGCTTTTGTTTTCCCAAGCTGTCACCGTGCTGCTGGCGGCTTATTTCATCGTGGCAACCTTGCAGCCCAGCTGGCTCAAACGCGGCGCCACTTACAGCCGTGCAGGCATTTCTTTGCTGGAAGCACCTTCCGAGCCGCGCACCGAGTTTGCGCCCGGCAGCTTGGCCGGCGCCGCCCAGAAAGCCATGCCGGCCGTAGTCAGCATCAACACCAGCAAAGAAGTGCGCCACCCGCGCAGCAACGATCCCTGGTTCCAATTCTTCTTTGGCGATGTGGGCGCGCAGCAACAGGCCGGCCTGGGCAGCGGCGTCATCGTCAGCCCCGACGGCTACATCCTGACCAACAACCACGTGGTGGAAGGCGCCGACCAGATTGAAGTCACCCTGGCCGACAGCCGCGTGGCCGTGGCGCGCGTGATTGGCACCGACCCCGAAACCGATCTGGCCGTGCTCAAGATTGAGCTGGACAAACTGCCTGTCATCGTGCTGGGCAACTCCGACCACGCCCTGGTGGGCGACACCGTGCTGGCCATTGGCAACCCGTTTGGCGTGGGCCAGACGGTGACCAGCGGCATCGTCAGTGCCCTGGGCCGCAGCGAGCTGGGCATCAACACCTTTGAAAACTTCATCCAGACCGACGCTGCCATCAACCCCGGCAACTCGGGCGGCGCGCTGATTGATGTGGACGGCAACCTGCTGGGCATCAATACCGCGATTTACTCGCGCTCGGGCGGCAGCATGGGCATTGGTTTTGCCATTCCCGTCTCGACGGCCAAGATCGTGATGGACGGCCTGGTCAAAGACGGCAAGGTCACCCGTGGCTGGATTGGCGTAGAGCCCAACGAACTGTCGCCCGAGCTGGCGGAAACCTTTGGCGTCAAAGCCAGCCAAGGCATCATCATCACCGGCGTGCTGCAAGCCGGCCCCGCTGCCAAAGCCGGCATGCTGCCCGGGGATGTGATTGTGGAAGTGGACGGCCACAAGATCCGCAACGTGGGCGAGATGATGACTGCTGTGGCTGCCTTGCAGCCCGGCACCAGCGCCCCGTTTGTGGTGCAGCGTGGCAACGCAAGCCTGACGCTGGACATCGTCCCCGCTACGCGGCCCGTGCCGCAGCGCATGCGCCCACAGCGTTAATCGTTAGCCGCTAATGGCCGCAAGCAGCATCAAAAATATGAGCTGCTTGCGCCCACCAATCCATGATTTCCATAGTTATTCATACGCAATCAACGATTTAATAAGCGCCAGAAGCTCTTGTTTTTAATCATTCAGGCATCAGAAATTGCACAAAAAAACCGCAGGCTGTTAACAGCACTGCGGTTTTTTTATGCAGACCCGTTCAGCGCGAATCGCTAGCGGGGCACAAAGGCTCACACCTGATCGGGCTCTGCCTCTTCATCGCCTGGTTTTTTGGAGACCTTGGAAAACCAGCCCGCTCCGATGATGCCCACCTCGTACAGCAAGCACATGGGAATGGCCAGCGCCAGCTGCGAGATCACATCCGGCGGAGTCACCACCGCCGCCACAACAAACGCCAGCACCACAAAGTAGCCACGGAAGCTCTTGAGCTTGGCCACTTCCACAATGCCAAAGCGCACCAGCAGCATCACCACAATCGGCACCTGGAAGGCCATGCCAAAAGCCAGGTACAGCGACAAGATGGCTTCCACATAGGAAGCAATATCGGGCGTAGCGGCCACGCTATCGGGCGTAAAACCTTGGATAAAGCCGAACATCTTGTCCAGCACAAAGAACTGCACAAAGGCAATCCCGACGTAAGCCAAGAAACTGCCAAAAATGATCAAAGGCAGCGCAAACTTCTTTTCATGCGTGTACAGCCCGGGTGCCACAAACGCCCACAACTGGTACATGATCCAGGGCAGCACCGCCAGCATGCCCACCATCATCAGCACCTTCAGCGGCACGAAGAAGGGTGAGAACACGCCCACCGCAATCAGCTTGGCATCGGGCGGCATGTGCGCCTTGATGGGCATCGCAATAAAGTCGATCAAGCCATTGGGGCCAGGCCAGATGGCCAGCACAGCCACCGCCACGGCGATGCCGTAGATGCAATACAGCAGTCGGTCACGCAGCTCCATGAGGTGCTGCACAAACGGCTGTTCAGAGCCGGCCAACTCGTCGTCTTTGGTGGGTTTGGTGGACATGGTCGAAAAAAGAACCGGGCCTCAAGGCCCTGCGGATCAAGAGAAAACACCAGCGCAGCTTTTTGCTATGTTGCAAAAACGACTGCGCTGTCTGTACCAATGCCAAGCGCCCCAGGGCAGTCAGCGCTTGGGCCGAAAGCGCGCCACACGCGCTGCGCCCGATTGCACATGCGTGCGCACACCGGCGCGCGCCTTGTACCAGCGGGGCACAGCGCCGCGCTTGAGGCGGAAGTTTTTCCCGGGGTTTTTATACGCAGGCGTGACGGTGCTGTGACTGTCAAAGCCGCTGTAGTCGCTCGCAGGCGTGCCCACGCTGCCGCTGTTGTAGTCGGACTCGAAATCGGTGGCCGCTCGCCAGTCCTTTTCAAAGTCACTGGAAGCAGTGTGCACGGTCTTCTCGACATCCTGCACCGCCGTCTCCATCGACTCTTTCATCTTCTTGAGCTCATCGAGCTCCATGGAGCGGTTGACTTCTGCCTTGACGTCAGACACGTAGCGCTGCGCCTTGCCAAGCAACGTACCCACGGTACGCGCCACGCGCGGCAGTTTCTCTGGGCCGATGACAATCAACGCCACTGCGCCAATCAGCGCCAGTTTGGAAATACCAATGTCAATCATGCCAACGCCCCTTGCAGGTGCTTGCGGTCATGCTGACGCATCAGCTCTTTTGCTTGGCGTCGACGTCAATCGTGGTCTTGTCGGCGTTGGACTGGTCAGCCACAGCGGTCTTCTCGGCCGTGGCTTCACCTGCGGTGCCGTCCTTCATGCCATCTTTGAAGCCCTTCACTGCGCTACCCAGATCGCCGCCCAAATTTTTGAGCTTCTTGGTACCGAACACCAAAACCACGATCAGCAGCACGATCAGCCAGTGCCAGACGGAAAACGTTCCCATGCGATATCTCCTAACGAATACGAGCCATTTTAGACGGGAGACCGCAACATAGCGCCTGAGATGGCCTTATGTTTACGCGGTATCCCGGTTGTGTCAGCAAAGTGTTAACCACGTTTCCAAGGGCGCGGACCACCCAGCACGTGCACATGCAGGTGGTGCACTTCCTGGCCGCCTTCTGTGCCAGTGTTGACCACCGTGCGAAAGCCGCCATCCGGATAAGGGTTGCAGCCCTGCTCCAGCGCCAGCTTGGGGGCCAGCACCATGATGCGGCCCAGCAGCGCCTCATCAGCAGGTGTCACATGCGCCAGCGAGAGCATGTGCTTTTTGGGCACGATCAAAAAGTGCACGGGGGCAGCAGGGTTGATGTCGTGGAAGGCGAAAAGTTCATCGTCTTCATACACTTTGCGGCTGGGGATCTGGCCTGCAGTGATCTTGCAAAAAATACAGTGGGGGTCGTGCGCAGTGTGTGCGTGGTCGGTCATCGGAAATTCAATCTATCTGTAGCGGAAATGTCAGCACAGGCACCCCAAGGTGCAGGCCTGAAAACTATGGATTGTCCACAATCTGCAAGGTCTCGCGCACCCCCACGTCATCGCGGTGCGCCTGCACCCAGCGGGCGCCTTCTTTGCGGCCCAGCGCAAACAGCTGGAGCAAAAAGCCCATATCTACGCGCGTTTTACTGGCGGCGCCAAAATGGCTCAGGGCTGCGCCACCATCAATGCGGTGCATCAGCACACTTTTGTAGCGTTTTTTGTCCAAGCGCCCCTCAGCCAGCAAGCGGCGTACAAAGTCAATCGCCCGCAGTTCACTGAGCAGGCTCGCGTTGAACATCACCTCATTCATGCGCTCGGCAATATCGCCCGCCGTATCGGGCACGCTGTCATGCTCGATCGGGTTGATCTGCACCAGCAGCATGTCGCTGCAATTGGTCCGGTAAATCAGGGGGTACAGCGCCGGGTTGCCGGAAAAACCACCGTCCCAATAGCGTTCACCCTCAATTTCTACGGCCTTGTACAGCTGCGGCAGGCACGCAGAGGCCATGATGGCGTCCGCACTCAGGCGGTTGCCGCTAAAAATTTCCCCTTTGCCAGTGCGCACATTCGTGGCACAGACAAACAGCTGGGGCATGCCCTCCACATCCCAGGCTTGGGCCAGCATGCCAAAGTCGACCACGCGCTCGAGCAACTTGCGCAGCGGATTGATGTCCAGAGGATTGGTCTGGTAGGGCGAGAGAAACTGGCTCATCATGCCCATGAGCGGGTTGCTCATCACGGGCACACCCAAGGTGAAAGCGCCCATCGCCCCAACGCCCTCCCACAGTTTGCGCAGCGCTGCGCGCGCTTGCTCGCAAGCTTGTACCTGGCGCGCTACGGGGTCATGGGGATGGGCCAGGGCTGCGGATGCAAAGCCTTGCGCCAGCGCCACCGCATTCATGGCCCCCGCGCTGGTGCCACTGATGCCGGGGAAGCGAAAGCCACCGTCTTCCAGCAAGGCGTCGAGTACGCCCCAGGTAAAAGCCCCATGCGAGCCACCGCCTTGGAGCGCCAGATTCAGGCATTGCGGCGGGAGTGGATGGGGCGGGCTCATAAGCAAGCTTTCAGTCGTTGCGGGCGAAGCTGGCGCGCGTTGCCGGTTACTGTGGCAAAGGCTCGTACTTGTTCATGGCGATCATGCCGCGCACGATGCGGTAGAGGAACCAGATGGAGATCAGCACCCAGGCGGGGTTAAACAGGAACAGTCCCAGCAGGAAGAAGGGAAACGTCACCACGTAAAGCACCCCGGCCCAGATGACGCTGCGCAGCCGCCAGGAGAAGTGGCTCTCATGCCATGTGCCGCGTGCGTCTGAGCGTTTGACCAGGTCAATAACCAGCGCCACCACCAGCACCAGCACGCTGATCTGCGCGCCGGGAATGACGGCCCCGATGGCCACGAGCAGATGGAGGATGTAGCTGACCCAGCCCCAGGCCTGGAGGCCATCCAGCGTCGCTTGGTCTACCGCGCGGACTTCCACAATGTCATCGTTCACTCGGGTTTTCCTTCCTGCGCCGCCCGGTCTTTGGCTTTGCGCAATGCTTTTTCTTCCAGCCCGCTGGTGCCTTCACGGCGCTCCAGCTCGGCCACCACGTCGGCAGGCGTGAGCCCATAGTGCGACAATGCAATCATGGAGTGAAACCACAAATCCGCCACTTCATAAAGGATTTTTCCTTTGTCAGCACCGGCATCCACATCCTTGGCCGCCATCACCACTTCGGTGGCTTCTTCGCCAATCTTTTTCAGGAAAGCGTCGGGGCCTTTATGCAGCAAGCGCGCCACATAGCTTTTTTCAGGGTCGCCGCCATTCACAGTTTTGCGGCTTTCAATGACGGCCGCAAGACGGGTCAAAGCACCTTCGACCGATGCAGGGTTGGTAGTTTCAGACATGGTGTTTATTTGTAGATGGAAGCTGGATCTTTCAAGACGGGGTCAATCGCCACCCACTGGCCGTCTTTGAGCACGCTGTAAAAGCAGGAATGGCGGCCGGTGTGGCAGGCAATGCCGGGCTCGTGCCCTTCCTGGGTAATTTTGAGCAGCACGACGTCGTTGTCGCAGTCAATGCGCAGCTCGTGCACGGTTTGTACGTGGCCTGACTCTTCGCCCTTGAACCACAGCTTGTTGCGCGAACGGCTGAAGTAGACAGCGCGGCCCAGCTCGGCTGTTTTGGCCAGCGCCTCGTGGTTCATCCACGCAAACATCACCACATCGCCGCTGCTGCGTTCTTGCGCAATCACGGGCACCAGGCCCTGCGCATCCCATTTGACTTGATCGAGCCAGCTCATAGGAATTCCTGTTTTGTATAGCTGCCAGCGCAGGCCAACAGCTAATTTGAATCACAAAACATACGGAAAGCCGCCTGGAACCTGCGCAAGCTGCTCTCAAAAACTTTTAGCCGTTACAAACGCACGGGAATGCCGCGCTCGCGCATGCGTTCCTTGGCTTGCTGGATGGTGTACTCACCATAGTGGAAGATGCTGGCGGCCAGCACCGCATCGGCACCGCCCTGCTGCACGCCATCGGCCAGGTGGTCCAGATTGCCCACGCCGCCTGAGGCAATCACGGGCACGCCCACGGCATCGCTCACGGCCCGGGTCAGCGCCAAGTCAAACCCGCTCTTGGTGCCGTCTTTGTCCATGCTGGTGAGCAAAATTTCGCCCGCGCCGCGCTGTGCCATTTCTTCGGCCCAGCGCACCACATCCAGCCCCACGTTTTTGCGGCCGCCGTGGCTGTACACGTCCCAGCCGGGGCCCATGGGCGTGCCACCGGGGCCGATGCGCTGCTCGTCCTCGGGCGTGCGGCGCTTGGCATCAATGGCCACCACAATGCACTGCGCGCCGTACTTGTCGCTGCAGGCGTTGATGGTGCTGGGGTTGGCAATGGCGGCGGAGTTGAAGCTGGTTTTGTCCGCACCCGCGTTCAGCAGGCGGCGCACATCTTCCACGCTGCGCACGCCGCCGCCCACGGTCAGCGGAATGAAGACCTGGCTGGCCACGGCCTCAATGATGGGCAGGATCAAATCACGGCCATCGCTGGTGGCGGTGATGTCCAGAAAGGTCAGCTCGTCCGCGCCCTGCGCGTTGTAGCGCGCAGCGATCTCGACCGGGTCGCCCGCATCGCGCAGCTCCAGAAAATTGACGCCTTTGACCACGCGGCCACCGGTGACGTCCAGGCAGGGAATGATGCGTTTTGCGAGCATGAAAAGACTTTTTCTATCGATTGAACAGCGAACACCGGCAAACGCCTTCAGGCGATCACCTGCAAAGTTTGGGCCGCCTGCCAGTGCTGACCGGGGTGCAGCGCCACCGGCTGGTTGATGGTCGCAGCTTCTACGCACAGCATGCGCATCCAGTCGGCGCTCTGCATATCGGGCAGCGTGGCGCACAGGGCCGGTCCGGGGTTCCAGACCACCGTCTCTGGCCATGCGGCGTCTTGACTGATCTGCAGCGTGCCGGCGGCATCACGCAGCTCCAGCGGCTGGGCACTGCGGGCATACACCCGATCGACTTCTTCACCCAGTGCCACCGCGCCGCTTTGCACCACAGGTGAAAAGGCTTTTGCAGCATCCCAGAACGCCGCGCCTTCCAGACCCTGCAAGGCTGCAATGTCTGCACCCTGCACCGCCAAATAGGTGTGCAGCGCCCCCGTGAAGGCCAAGGCGCTGCTGCCAGTATTGGTAGCCGATAGTGCAATGCGCAGCTGATCGGGTGCCACCGTCACCGCCAGCTCGGCCCGCAAACCGTGCGGAAATTCGGCATGCAAAGGCGCGGCAGCCTCCCAGCGCCAGAGCGCCGTGATGGCATCGCCCTGCACCGATGCACCTTCGTAGTGCCACACGGTGCGGCGGGCCAGACCGTGCTTGGGCAGCGGGCCCCGCGCGTTGAACTGGGGAAAGCACACAGGTACGCCACCACGAATGGCCGCACTGCCATCGAGCACGGCGCGCTCGGACAGGAACATGCGCTCGTGCCCGCGTGCCGTCCAGGACAGCACTTGGGCGCCGAAATCAGAGACGCGCACGCAGTCACCGCTGGGCAAGCTGATCTGCGTGCATGCAAGGCCGCGCCAGAGTGTACGCGCGGCTTGGGGCTGGGTCATTCCGCGGCTTCTTCTTCGTCGTAGCCGCTGAGCTTGTCAGCCAGTTTCTGGCCTTCTGCAAAGTCCAGATCACCCGTGTAGATGGCACGGCCGCAGATCACGCCTTCAATGCCTTCATCTTGCACGGCGCACAACTGCTCAATGTCTTTGATACTGGCCAGACCGCCCGAAGCAATGACAGGGATGCGCACGGATTGCGCCAGCTTGACGGTGGCGTCGATGTTGATGCCCGAGAGCATGCCATCACGGCCAATGTCGGTGTAGATGATCGAGTCCACGCCCCAGTCTTCAAAGCGCTTGGCGGTCGGAATCACATCCTGGCCAGTCAGCTTGCTCCAGCCGTCAATCGCGACCTTGCCGTCTTTGGCATCCAAGCCCACGATGATGTGGCCGGCAAATGCGGTGCAGGCATCTTGCAAGAAGCCAGGATTCTTCACGGCAGCGGTACCGATGATGATGTACTCCATGCCGATGTCGATGTAACGCTCGATCGTGTCCAGATCGCGGATACCGCCACCCAGTTGCACGGGGATTTCGCCATCGACTTCTTTCAAGATGGCTTTGATGGCCGCCAAGTTTTTAGGCTGACCGGCAAATGCACCATTCAAGTCCACCAAGTGCAGGCGGCGCGCACCGGCATCCAGCCAGCGGCGCGCCATTTCGGCGGGGTCACCAAAGGTGGTGGATTGGTCCATATCGCCTTGTTTCAGGCGAACGCATTGACCGTCTTTGAGGTCGATGGCGGGGATCAGCAGCATGATGTGCGGGTGGCTTTGCCTAAATTCGGCCGAACAGGGTTGTGGCCGGGGTTGAAGAAAAAGTTACGGGTTCCAGTGCAAGAAATTGCGGTACAGCGCAATCCCATGGTCTGCGCTTTTCTCAGGGTGGAACTGCGTGGCAAAAATCTTATCGCGTGCCAGCGCAGATGCAAACCTTCCACCGTAATCTGTCTCAGCCGCGCAATGCGCCGCGTCAGCCGGGGCCGCATAAAAACTGTGCACAAAGTAGAAATACGCCCCATCGGGAATACCTTGCCACATGGCGTGGCGCACGCCGCCGGGTGCTGTCTGGAACACCTGGTTCCAGCCCATTTGCGGCACTTTGTAGCGGCTGCCATCGGGTTGAATGCGCCCCGCCAGATCAAAGCGTTTGACTTCACCGGGAATCAGCCCCAGCGAAGGCGTGTCACCCTCTTCGCTGTGATCCAGCAGCATTTGCATGCCCACACACACACCAAACAGCGGTTTGGTGGTGGCGGCTTCAAGCACAGCTTCTTGCAGGCCCGAGGCTTTCAGCGCGGCCATGCAGTCGCGCATGGCGCCCTGGCCGGGCAGCACGATGCGGCTGGCCGCGCGCACTTCGGCCGGATCTTGGGTGACGATGACGCGCACGTCCGTGCCTTGCGCTGCGGTCATGACCGCTTGGGAGACCGAGCGCAGATTGCCCATCTCGTAATCGACCACGGCCACGGTGTTGTTCATGGAACTCATAGCACTTTGCGCTTGTTGTTGCAGGGTTTCAACGCTTTAGCGAAGGCAATTGTTTGACTGACTTTCGCTAGCTGCTCACATTTTTTAGAGACTACCCTTGGTGGAAGGGATCACGCCCGCCATGCGCTCATCGCGCTCCAGCGCAAAACGCAGGGCTCGGGCGAAGGCTTTGAAAATGGTTTCGCACTGGTGGTGGGCATTAAAACCCTTGAGATTATCAATGTGCAGGGTCACGCCGGCGTGGTTCACAAAACCCTGGAAAAACTCAAACACCAGTTGGGTGTCCAGCTCGCCAATGCGGCCTGCGGTGAACTTGCAGTCCATATGCAGACCGGGGCGGCCCGAGAAGTCGATCACCACGCGGGAGAGCGCCTCATCCAGCGGCACGTAGGCGTGGCCGTAGCGGCGAATGCCCTTCTTGTCGCCCACGGCCTTGGCAAAGGCCTGGCCCAGGGTAATGCCAATGTCTTCCACGGTGTGGTGGCCGTCAATGTGCAGATCGCCCTCGCAATCAATGTTCAGGTCGATCAGGCCGTGGCGGGCAATTTGATCGAGCATGTGGTCCAGAAAACCAATGCCGGTGGCCAACCGGGCCTTGCCGGTGCCGTCCAGGTCCACGTGGACGTAGACCTTGGTTTCGGCGGTGTTGCGCTGCACCTCCGCCACGCGGGCGGTGCATTCAGCGGCTGCGGTAGCGGTGGAGGGGACGAGTGCATGGCTCATAGCGATTCCTTCAAGGCTGCCAACATTTGGGCATTTTCTTCACGGGTACCCACGGTCAACCGCAGGCAATTGGCCAGCAGCGGGTGCATGGCCGAGACATTTTTTACCAGTACGCCGCGCTGCTTCATGGCGGCTTGGGCCGCGCCCGCATTCCGCACGCGCAGCAACACCATATTCGCTTCAGAGGGCCAGACTTTTTCTACACCCTCCAAGGCCGTCAGCGCATCAATCAAGGGCTGGCGCTCGGCGCGGATCGCCTGCGCCTGCGCGGCGTACAAATCGGCCTGCTCCAGCGCAAAAATCGCGGTTTCACAGTTCAGCACGCTGATGTTGTAGGGGGGGCGGACTTTGTCCAGCTCATTGACGATGGCGGCAGGGCCAATCAGGTAACCCAGGCGCGCACCGGCCAGCCCGAACTTGCTCAAGGTGCGCATCAGCAGCACATGGGCGTTGCGCTCAGGCTGCGCCTGCATCTGGCTGATCCAACTGCGGCTGGCAAAGGGCTGGTAGGCCTCATCCATCACCACCAAACCACCAATCTGTGCCACGGCATCAATCACTGCCTGCACTTGGTCTTCGGGCCACAGCGTGGCGGTTGGGTTGTTGGGGTAGGCAATGTAGGTGATGGCGGGCTTGTGCTCGGCAATCGCGGCCTGCATGGCAGGCACATCCAGGTCAAAGTCTGCCGTCAGCGGCACGCCCACAAAATCCAGGCCCTGCAGCTGTGCCGACAGTGGGTACATCACAAAGCCGGGCATGGGCGCCAGCATGGTGGCGCGGCCGGCAGCGCTGGGCTGTGCGGTGGCCAGCGCCAGCAAGGTAATGATTTCGTCCGAGCCATTGCCCAGCAGCACGGCGCTGCCTGCGGGCGCACCGGCGTAGTCTTTGAGCATTTGCTTCAAGACTTCCAAACGCTCACCGGGATAGCGGTTGATTTCCAGTGCACCCAGCCGTTCACCCAGCGCCTTTTGCAACGCGGCAGGCAAGCGGAAGGGATTTTCCATGGTGTCCATCTTCAGCAGACCTTGCGACGGCTGAATATGGTAGGCCGACATGGCGCGCACGTCGGAGCGAATGCGTTGCAAGGCTTGGGCTTGGCTTGAAGCTGCTGACATGGGGTTCACACTTTCCAATTTCTTCTTCACTCAATGGGGCGCGGGAGCGGTCGTCTTGGCGGCGGCTCAGGCGCCTGGCGATCCTGCCTGCGGGGCCTGCTGCAGCGGGTGCACCATGGTGACGCCACCGTACTGCGCGCCGTGGGGCAAATGCAGGGTCAACATCCGTTCGCAGCCGCTGTGCTGCGCGCAGGCCACAGCCAAGCAGTCCGCAAACGGCAGGGCATGGCGCGCTTGCACGGCCCATGCGGTTTCCAGCGTGGCAGCATCGGTTTGCCAGGGTGTCCACGTCTGGTAACGGCGAATGGCGGCACGCGCATCGCCTTGCGGCAGCGGGGTTTCGGCGGTGGTGACCTGTTCGTAAAACTCCACCAGTGCCTGGTTGCTGGTGCGGCCCGTGCGGCTGTGCCACAGCACATCCAGCCACGCCAGCACAGCGTGGTGCAAGGCGGGCTGGCCCACGTCTTCAGCGGCAATCAGCACCGAGGTATCGACGAATACGGGGTTCACGCCACACCTTTACTTTGTGTATCTTTGGGGCCTGCAGCGCGCCTGCCACCTACGCTGCGCGCTGTGGTTTTAGGAGCGTCCTTGGCTTTCCACGTGCGCTCGTCGGTTCGCCACGCCAGATAAGCGCGCTCGTACGTGTCCTCGCGCCGCTGCATCTCGGCCATGAAGTCACCCAGCATGCGCGAAACACTGGTGCCGCGCCGCGCTGCCTCGATGCGTGCCCATTCCAGCACGCTGTCTTCCACGGTAATGGTGACGTTTTTCATGGGTCAAATGGTACACGAAATTCGTGTGACACGAAATTCGTGTCATCTTGGTGTGCGATGCCTGCAATCTAAAGTGCACAAAAAAGCCGCAGCACCTAGCGGTCTGCGGCTTTGGCACCCAGCATCAAGGCTGCGCTTATTTCAACCGCATCTCGGCTGCGCGGGCGTGGCCCTGCAGGCCTTCACCATGTGCCAGCACCGAGGCGATCTGACCCAGCACCTGGGCGCCCTGCTCGCTGACTTCGATGAGGGAGCTGCGCTTTTGGAAGTCGTAGACGCCCAAAGGCGAGCTGAAACGCGCCGTGCCGCTGGTAGGCAGCACGTGGTTGGGGCCGGCGCAGTAGTCGCCCAGGGATTCGCTGGTGTAGGCACCCAGGAAGATGGCGCCCGCGTGCTTGAGCAGCGGCTCCCACTTGTGAGGGTCGTTGCTGCTGACTTCCAGGTGCTCTGGCGCAATGCGGTTGGAGATGGCGCAAGCCTCTTCCATGTCGCGGGTCAGGATCAGCGCGCCACGGTCGTTCAGGCTCTTGGCGATGATGGCCTTGCGCGGCATCTCGGGCAGCAGGCGGTCGATTTCGCGCTGCACGGCATCGAGATAAGCGGCATCAGGGCACAGCAAGATGGACTGGGCCAGCTCGTCGTGCTCGGCCTGGCTGAACAGGTCCATGGCCACCCACTCGGGCGGCGTCGTGCCGTCGGCCAGCACCAGAATTTCCGAAGGGCCGGCAATCATGTCGATGCCGACCACGCCGAACACGCGCTTTTTGGCGCTGGCCACATAGGCGTTGCCGGGGCCGGTGATCTTGTCCACCTTGGGCACGGTGGCCGTGCCGTAGGCCAAAGCCGCCACGGCCTGCGCACCGCCGACGGTGAAGGCACGCGTGACGCCGGCCACATAGGCGGCCGCCAGCACCAGCGGGTTCTTCTCACCCTTGGGCGTGGGCACGACCATGATGATTTCGGGCACGCCGGCCACATGGGCGGGAATGGCATTCATCAGCACACTGGACGGATAAGCCGCCTTGCCGCCGGGCACGTAGATGCCCACGCGGTCCAGCGGCGTGACCTTCTGGCCCAGCAGCGTGCCGTCTTCGTCGCGGTAGCTCCAGCTTTCGCCGTTGGCCTTCTTCTGCGCCTCGTGGTAGCTGCGCACACGGCGTGCGGCAGACTCCAGCGCTTCGCGCTCGACAACGGGCAGGCTGTCGAAGGCCGCTTTCAACTCTTCCTTGGTCAGCTCCAGAGCTGCCATGGAATCAGCACTCAGCCCGTCAAAGCGGGCCGTGTATTCCAGCACGGCGGCGTCGCCGCGCTGCTGTACATCGGCCAGAATGTCGGCCACGCGCTGCTCGATCGCAGCATCCGTGTCGGCCGACCAATGCAGGCGCTGCGCAAAATCATGCTCGAAATTGGCGTCTGCGGTGGATAGGCGGAGAGGTTTTGCTGCGATTTCCATAGTGCTTACTGCTTCAACAGTGGAGAGATAAATTAGTTGTTTTTGGCTTGCACAGCCTGCGTAAACGCATCGATGATGGGGCGCAGAGCGCGCTGCTTGAGCTTGAGCGACGCCTGATTGACCACCAAGCGCGAGCTGATGTCGATGATCTGCTCCACCTCCACCAGGTCATTGGCCTTGAGGGTGTTGCCCGTGGACACCAAGTCCACAATCGCATCGGCCATGCCGGTCAACGGTGCCAGCTCCATCGAGCCGTACAGCTTGATCATGTCCACGTGCACGCCTTTTTGGGCAAAGAACTCACGGGCAATCGTGGTGTACTTGGTGGCCACCTTCAGGCGTGCGCCTTGCTGCACGGCGTGTGCATAGTCAAAACCATTGCGCACGGCCACACTCACGCGGCACTTGGCAATCTGCAAATCCAGCGGCTGGTACAGGCCCTGGCCGCCATGCTCAATCAGCGAGTCCGAGCCCGAGACACCCAAGTCTGCACCACCGTACTGCACATACACAGGCACGTCGGAAGCGCGCACCAGCACCACGCGCACATCGGGGCGATTGGTGTCAAAAATCAGCTTGCGCGACTTTTCGACGTCTTCGGTCACCTCAATCCCGGCGGCAGCCAGCAGGGGCACGGTTTCTTCAAAGATACGGCCCTTGGACAGGGCAATGGTGATGCTCATTTAGGAAACTCTTTCAATGTCAGCGCCCAGACCACGCAGCTTGGCTTCCATGCGGTCATAACCACGGTCCAGGTGATAAATGCGGTCTACCAAGGTTTCGCCCTTAGCTACCAGCCCCGCAATCACCAGGCTGGCCGACGCGCGCAGATCGGTGGCCATCACCGTGGCGCCTGACAGCGGTGCACCGCCTTCCACCGTGGCAACGCGGCCATCGGTGGCAATGTGCGCGCCCAGGCGCAGCATTTCATTGACGTGCATGAAGCGGTTTTCAAAAATGGTCTCGGTCACCACGCTGGTGCCTTCGGCCACCAGATTCAGCGCCATGAACTGCGCTTGCATGTCGGTGGGAAAGCCGGGGTACTCGGTCGTGCGAAAGCTCTGCGCCTTCACGCGGCCTTGGCTGCGAACGCGAATGCCGCCTTCTTCCGCCTGCACTTGCACGCCCGCGTCATGCAGCTTGTCGATGACGGCACCCAGATGGTCGGCGCGGCCATGGCGCAAGAACGCTTCGCCGCCGGTGGCCGCCACGGCGCACAAAAAAGTACCGGCTTCAATCCGGTCAGCCACTACCGCATGCTCACAGCCGTGCAAGGCCTCCACACCCTGGATGGTGATGCGGCTGGTGCCGTGACCTTCAATCTTGGCGCCCATCTTGATCAGCATTTCGGCCAGATCGGAGATTTCGGGCTCCATGGCCGCGTTTTCCAGCACGGTCTCACCTTCCGCCAGCGCAGCCGCCATCAGGAAATTTTCCGTGCCGGTCACCGTCACCATGTCGGTGGTGATGCGCGCACCCTTCAGGCGCGTGCGGCCTGCGGGCAGGCTGGCGTTCATGTAACCGTTTTCCACGGTGATGATGGCGCCCATGGCCTGCAGGCCCTTGATGTGCTGATCTACAGGGCGCGAGCCGATCGCACAGCCACCAGGCAACGACACCTTGGCCTTGCCAAAGCGCGCCAGCAGCGGGCCCAGGGCCAGCACGGAGGCACGCATGGTCTTGACCAGCTCATAGGGCGCTTCGGGGTTGTTCAGCCCCCCCGCGTTCAGGTGCACCGTGCCGTTGTCATCACGCTCGGCGGTCACCCCCATGTTGCGGATGAGCTTGAGCATGGTGGCCACGTCTTGCAGACGGGGCACGTTGTGCAGCGTAACCGGCTGGGCCGACAGCAGTGCAGCGCACAGCTCGGGCAAAGCCGCATTTTTGGCGCCAGAAATCAGCACTTCACCGTGCAAAGCACGGCCGCCGCGAATCAGGAGTTTGTCCATGGCTTCAAGCCTTGAATCGAAATTTAAACAAAATCAGGCTCAAACCCTTATGGATCAAGCGCTAACAGCTATCTATTTATTTGGCTTCAAGCGGCCTTGGCCGCCCATTCTGCCGGTGTGAAGGTCTTCATGGACAGGGCGTGCACCTCATCCGTCTTGATGCGCTCACCCAAGGTGGCGTACACCAGCCGCTGGCGTGCCAGCAAGCGCTTGCCTTCAAATTCAGCCGACACCACGGTCGCATACCAATGGCGGCCATCGCCTTCCACGGCCAGATGCTCGCAGTGCAAGCCGGCAGCGATGATGGATTGGAGGAGGTCAGCATTCATAGTGGTCTCTGTGCCGCAGCGCTCGTGCTGACGGCGAAAAGTGGCGCGCCCCAGCGCACCACGGTCAATGGCGAATTTTGTAGCCAATGCGCAGCAGATGAATGGCCAGAGCACTGACCACCAACCACGCCACGCCGACGATACCCAGACTCACCCACGGAGAGACATCGCTTTGGCCAAAGAAGCCATACCGGAAACCGTCAATCATGTAGAAAAACGGGTTCAGGTGGCTGACCTGCTGCCAAAAAGGCGGCAGGGATTGAATGGAATAGAACACGCCGGACAGAAATGTCATGGGCATGATCAAAAAGTTCTGGAAAGCGGCCATCTGGTCGAACTTGTCGGCCCACAGCCCGGCGATCAGCCCCAGCGTACCCAGCAAGGCAGCGCCCAGCACCGCAAACACCACGATCCACAATGGCGCAGCAGCCACCGCAGGCGTGAAAAACAGGGTGACGATGTACACGCCCAAGCCCACCACCAAGCCGCGCACGATGGAAGAGCCCACATAGGCACAAAACCAGGCCCAGTGCGACAGCGGCGTGAGCAAGATGAACACCACACTGCCCATGATCTTGCTTTGCACCAGACTCGATGAGCTGTTGGCAAACGCGTTTTGCAGCACGCTCATCATCACCAGCCCGGGCACCAAGAACGCCGTGTAGCCCACGCCGTCAAACACTTGCACATGGTCTTCCAGCACATGGCCAAAGATCAGCAGGTACAGCACCGCCGTCATCACCGGCGCGGCCACGGTCTGAAAGCCCACCTTCCAAAACCGCAGAATTTCTTTGTAGAACAGCGACGTCCAGCCTTGCATGGAGGGCAGCATCATGCAGCTCCCTTCATCACTTGCAGGAACACATCTTCCAAATCCGCACGGCGAATTTCCATGTCTTCCATCACCACCCCGGCTTCACGCAAGGTGGCCAAAAAGCGTTCGATATCGTGGGGCCCCTGCGCTGGCAGCTGCACCACACGCCCGGTCACACGCGCCACGGGGGCCAGTGCTTCAGGCAACGCCTGGTCCGTCTTGAACTGCAACACGTTGGACGATGCGGTTTTGAGCAAATTCGAGGTCTCATCCAGCGCCACCACGTTGCCGTGCTTGAGCATGGCAATGCGGTTGCACAAGGCTTCCGCCTCTTCCAGGTAGTGCGTGGTCAGCAGCACGGTGTGCCCTTGCTTGTTGAGCTTGCTGACAAAGTGCCACAGAGTTTGGCGCAGTTCCACGTCCACACCGGCCGTGGGCTCATCCAGCACGATGATCGGCGGCTTGTGTACCAAGGCCTGCGCCACCAGCACGCGGCGTTTCATGCCGCCCGAGAGCTGGCGCATATTGGCGTGGGCCTTATCGGCCAGCCCGAGGCTTTCCAGCAGCTCGTCAATCCAGGCGTCGTTGTTCTTGACGCCAAAGTAGCCGGATTGCAGGCGCAGCGTCTCGCGCACATTGAAGAAGGGGTCAAACACCAACTCTTGTGGCACCACCCCCAGTTGCTTGCGGGCAGCTGCAAAGTCTGACTGCACATCCTGGCCCATCACGGTGATGCGCCCGGAGGTGGCCTTGGTCAGGCCGGCCAAAATGCTGATGAGTGTGGTTTTGCCCGCGCCGTTAGGGCCGAGCAGACCAAAGAACTCGCCCTCTGCAATTTCCAGGCTCACATGGTTGAGCGCCTGGAAACCACCTTGGGAGGTCGCGTAGGTCTTGGAGACAGATTGGATGGAAATGGCTGGCATGAGAGCCTGACATTCTAAGGCGCTCGTGGCCGCTCAGCCGAGGCCATGGTCTTGCACCCTTACGCCGCCTGGGGGGGCACAGCGGTATCGAGCAAAGGCATCACGCCATACACCTGCGCCAGCGACTGCAGGCTGCTGGTCCAGCCCTGTACGCGCAAGCTTTGCCGGCGCGCATGCGCCGCGCGCAGGCACGCCAGCAACAAGGCCAGGCCGGCCGAATCAAAGGACTGCACCCCTGAGGCATCCAGCACAATGTGCGCGCCCTGGGGCTGCGCCTGCATGCTGTGCAGCAGTTGTGCTTGCGCTGCCACCACGGTGTCAGCGGTTAGCACTGGCGCAAGTGCAATCGTGTGGCTCATGGCTGCGCTGACTTCGCGGTTTTGGCGTCGGCAGCGATGGTGCGACTGGCCAACGCGTTGATCAGCCCGTCAATCCCACCTTTGTTCAACTCCTGCGCAAACTGGGTACGGTAGGTCTCCACCATCCACACGCCCAGCACATTCAGGTTGTAGATTTTCCAGCCCTTGCCGTCTGTGTTTTCCAGACGGAAGTCCAATTGTACGGGCTCACCCTTGCCATGCACTTCGGTGCGCACCAAGACATCTTTGTCATCGGGTGCCGCGCGCAAAGGCTTGACCACTACGCGCTGGTCACTCACCTGCTTCAAGGCACCGGCATAGGTGCGAATCAGCATGAGCTTGAACTCCTGCTGCAGGCGCTCACGCTGTGCCGGCGTGGCCTGGCGCCACTGGGGACCCACCGCAGCCGATGTCATGCGGCGGAAGTTCACATGGGGCATGACAGTGTTGTCAACCACCTGTGAAATGCGCGCAATATTGCCATTGCGCAACTCAGGGTCTGCCTTGATCGTTTCCAGAATATCGGCAGACAGGCGTTTAACCAGAGCGTCCGGGGTCTCTACAGCGGCTGTAGCCAGCGGCGCAGCCAGCCACAGTGCAGAAAAAGCGGCCACACCAGCGGCCAAAGTACGACGTTGCATCATTGTGATTCCTTACTTGCCAAGGCCTCAGGCCCTGGCCCTCGCTCAGTCGTCGAAGCTTTCGACGCGACCAGCGTTGTCATCATTGGACGAATTAGCAGCAGGATTGCGCTGCTTCAGATAAAAATCCCGTATCAAGGTGTAGCGATCCAGTGCTGCGGCATCCAGCGTATCGGTAGCATCCAGCAAACTGGCGCGCTTGCTCACCAGGCTCAAGCCCATCAAGCTATTGCGGTGCGATACGGGCTTCAAATCCGCCAGCACATAGCCTTGCCAGTCAATCGGCAGCGCCAGCGTGTCGCGCACGGTCGAGGGGCCAAAGAAAGGCAGCACCAGATAAGGCCCGGGCTTGACACCCCAGCTTGCCAAAGTCAAACCGAAGTCTTGTTTGTTACGCTCCACCTGCATCTCGGTCGCGATGTCCAGCAAGCCCCCCAGACCCAGCACCGTATTGGTGGTGAAGCGCACCATGTGGTTGTAGGTTTGCTCACCATTGCCTTGCAAAGCATGGTTCACCATCGACCACAGGTCACCCAAGTTGGTGAAGAAGTTGCTCACCCCCGTGCGAACGGGCGAAGGTGTCACCGTCTTATAGGCCGTGGCCGCAGGCTTTAACACCGCATCATCCACGGCGTCGTTGAACTTGGTCATCGAGCGGTTGTAACCCTCGTAAGGGTCTTGAGGGTTGGTGGCCTGCGTGGAAGCACAACCTGTCAACGCCAAACCCGCCACGATCAAGCAGGCGGCGCCTGCCTGGCGCCAGCGTGCGGACATTGCAAAGTGATTGTTTTGCATCGTAGATTCCTGTTTGTTGTTATTTCCCTGCCCCATCAGCGCCGCCTTCTTCGGCCTTGCTGTAGAGGAATTGCCCGATCAAATTCTCGAGCACCACGGCTGACTGGGTCGCCGTAATGCGATCACCGTCTGCCAAGTTGACATCGTCCGCACCCGCTTCAATGCCCACATATTGATCTCCCAGCAAGCCACTGGTCAGAATTTTCAGCGAACTGTCTTTGGGAAAGGCGTAGCGCTTTTCCATCGCCATGTGTACGGTAGCTTGGAAGGTTTTGTCATCAAAAGTGATGTTTTCTACACGCCCCACCACTACACCCGCGCTTTTGACGGCCGCTTTCGGCTTAAGGCCGCCAATATTGTCAAAGCGTGCGGTGACCTTGTAGCTTTCTTGAAAGCTCAGGCTCAGCAAATTTGCCGATTGCAGCGCCAAAAACGCCAGCGCCAACGCGCCAATCAACACAAAGAGGCCGACCCATACGTCGTTTTTAGATGCCTGCATATCTCGTCCTTATTTGAATCTTTGCGCTTCAGATGCTGAACATCGAAGCGGTGAGCAAGAAGTCCAGCGCCAGCACAGCCAGCGAAGCCACGACCACCGTGCGGGTCGTGGCGCGCGAGACGCCTTCGGGCGTGGGTTTGGCGGTATAGCCTTGGTACAGCGCCACAAACGTCACGGCCACACCAAACACCACACTCTTGATGACGCCATTGCCCAGGTCATACCACCAGTCCACACCGGACTGCATCTGGCCCCAGAAAGCACCACCATCCACCCCAATCATCGCCACGCCCACCAGCCAGCCGCCCATCACGCCAACGGCAGAGAACACGGCCGCCAACAGCGGCATGACAATAAAACCTGCCCAAAATCGCGGCGCCAAAATCCGCTTGACGGGGTCGACCGCCATCATCTCCATGGCCGAAAGTTGCTCGCCAGCCTTCATCAGGCCAATTTCCGCCGTCAGTGCCGTGCCCGCACGGCCAGCGAACAGCAGTGCCGTCACCACTGGGCCCAGTTCACGCAGCAAAGACAGCGCCACCAGCAACCCCAAGGCCTCAGCCGATCCGTAGCGCTGCAGCGTGTAATAACCTTGCAGCCCCAGCACAAAACCCACAAACAGGCCCGAGACAGCAATGATGGCCAGCGAATAATTGCCCAGAAAGTGAATCTGATCCTTGAGCAAGTGAAAACGCCCCAAGGTGGCGGGCAGCATGCCCAGCAGGCGCACAAACAATGCACTGGCCTGGCCCACTGCCACCAACTGACGGCGCGTCCACAGCCCTAATGCAGCCACAGCCTTCATGCGCGGCCTCCAAAGTCTTGTTCCAAGCTCGGTGCCGGATAGTGAAAAGGTACGGGCCCATTGGGGCGTGCATGGATAAATTGCTGCACCAAAGCATCGGGGTTGGCCTGCACTTGCTCAGGTGTGCCCTGTGCCGCAATGCCGCCCGCGCCCAAAATCACCACATGGTCAGCCACGTGGAAGGTTTCTTCCAGGTCGTGCGACACCACGACACTGGTCAGCCCCAGTGCATCGTTGAGGGTACGAATCAAGCGCGCAGCCGTGCCCAGTGAGATGGGATCTAAGCCAGCAAATGGCTCGTCGTACATGATGAGCTCCGGGTCCAGCGCAATCGCGCGGGCCAGCGCCACCCGGCGCGCCATACCGCCTGAAATCTGGCTGGGCATCAAGTCACGCGCACCGCGCAAACCCACCGCGTGCAGCTTCATGAGCACGATATCGCGCACCATGGATTCGGGCAGCTGGGTGTGCTCACGCAGCGGGAAGGCCACGTTGTCCAGCACGCTCATGTCCGTAAACAATGCGCCAAACTGAAACAGCATGCCCATGCGTCGGCGCATGGCATACAGCTGCGCGTTTTGCATCTGCCCCACATCTTTGCCATCAAACAGCACCTGACCTTGCTGGGCCTTGATTTGCCCGCCGATCAAGCGCAGCACGGTGGTCTTGCCACCGCCGGAGGCCCCCATCAGTGCGGTGACTTTGCCACGCGGCACCTGCAGGGAGACGTCACGCAAAATGGTGCGATCACCATAGCCAAAGGTGACATTGCGCAGCTCCACTAAAGGTGCAGGGTGACTCATGCGGTGCAAATCTCAAGAAAAAGTGAAAGGCGACATTGTGCAGACAAGCCACATACCTGGCTGCATCGAGGTGCCAACAAACATACATCTCTGTATGTTTCTGAATGCGTGAACGGCGCTCAAAGCTCTAAAAAATATAGCTTTTAACGCTTGCCAGACAAACGTTTCAACGCATTTAGGCACTAAAAAATCACAGCCTAGGTTGCAGTTTTTTTACAACATGTTCTGTAAAAAGGCCCGGGTGCGCTCGTGCTGCGGATTGGCAAAAAAGGCTTCCGCCGCGTTTTCTTCCACGATGTAGCCACCGTCCATAAACACCACGCGGTTGGCCACTTCGCGGGCGAAACCCATTTCATGGGTCACCACCAGCATGGTCATATGCTCGCTGGCCAATTCACGCATGGTGCGCAGCACCTCGCCGGTCAACTCAGGGTCGAGGGCCGAGGTGGGCTCATCAAACAGCAGGATGTCGGGGTCCATCGCCAGCGCGCGCGCAATCGCCACGCGTTGCTTTTGGCCGCCCGACAAGCGGTTGGGGTAAGCATCCCGCTTTTCAGACAAGCCGACTTTTTTCAGCAGCGCCTCGGCCTTGGGCACGATGTCGGCACGCTTCATCTTTTTCACCAGCATCGGCGCTTCAATCAGGTTCTCCAGCACGGTGAGGTGCGGAAACAGATTGAACGACTGGAACACCATGCCCATCTTGTGACCAATCTTGCGGATCTGGGCCTCTGGCACATAGTGCGCCTTGCCGCTGGCATCGTTTTGCGCCAGCACATCGCCCTCCACCACGACGCTGCCGCTGTCAATGGTTTCCAGGTGATTCAGGCAGCGCAAAAAGGTGCTCTTGCCGGAACCCGAAGGGCCAATTACAGCCACCACTTCACCACGCAGCAAATCCAGCGATACACCGCGCAGCACCTCGTTACCGCCAAAGGCCTTGTGGATGCCTTGGGCAGAAATCATCACATCAGGCGTCATACTTGGCATAGCGTTTCTCCAGGTACTGGAAGCCCCAGGTCAACACCAAGGTCATCACTAAATAGAAGCAAGCGGCCACGATGAACGGCGTGGTCGTAAAGTCGCGCTGAACAATACCGCGCGCGGCGCGCAGCAGGTCGTTCAGGGCCAGCACGTAAATCAGCGAGGTGTCCTTGACCAAGGTGATGGTCTCGTTGGACAGCGGCGGCAGGATGCGCGGCCACACCTGGGGAATGACGATGCGGCGCATGGTCTGGGCATAGCTCAGGCCCAGTACCTTGGCGCCTTCGTACTGACCCCGGTCAATCGACTGGATACCCGCACGGAAAATTTCAGCAAAGTACGCGGCGTAGTTCAGCGTGAACGCCACGATGGCGGCGGGGTAGTCGTCAAAGCGAATACCAATCACGGGCACAAACGGCAGCGCGAAGTAAATAAACAGCATCTGCAGCATCAGCGGCGTGCCACGCATCAGCCAGATGTAACCACCCACCAACGCGCGCAGCCCAGCAAAGCGGGACAGACGCAGCAGTGCCAGCACCAGCCCCAGCGGGACAGACAGCACCAGCGTGATCGCAAAGAGTTTGAGCGTCACTACCGCGCCTTGCGACAGTGGCCCCAAAAGAGAAATAACGTAATCCATGAACAGGCCTTTAGCGCGACCGCTTAACGGGTGTCGCAGGCACACCGACGGTGCCCCGGTGCATGGAAAACCCATGCCCACAAAAAACACCGGCGTGGCCAAGGCGGGCCACGCCGGTGTATGGTCAAGCGCGAAGCTTACTTGACAATGTTTTCACCGAACCACTTCTTGGAAATTTCAGCCGCAGCGCCGTCGGCCTTCATGTCCTTGAGCGCCTGGTTGACCTTGCCCAGCAGCTCGGTGTCATCCTTGCGGAAGCCCACGCCGTAGTCTTCGGTGCCGAAGTTGTCTTCCAGCACGGTGTAGGTATCGGCCTTCTTGGCTACGTGAAAGCGCCCCACCACTTCGTCCACCACCACGGCGTCCAGACGGCCGGCTTCCAGGTCCATCAGCGCAGTGATGTTGTCACCGAACTGCTTGAATTCCTTGAAGGTCTTGAAGACTTCTTCTTCCTTCTTCATGGCATCCACGGCAGACGACGATTCCTGCACACCCACAATCTTGCCTGCCAGACCGGCCTTGTCCTTGATGTCAGAGCCAGCCTTGACGATGATGATCTGGCGGTTAGCCATGTAGGGGTCGGTGAAAGCGATGTGCTGCTTGCGCGACTCCAGGATGGTCAGGCCGTTCCACAGCACGTCGATGCGCTTGCCGTTCAGCTCGGCTTCCTTGGCGCTCCAGTCGATCGGCTTGAATTCCACTTCCATGCCCAGGCGCTTGGTGGCTTCACGGGCCATGTCGATGTCAAAGCCGACCAGCTCGTTCTTCTCGTCGCGGAAACCCATGGGAGGGAAGTTGTCATCCAAGCCCACCACGATCTTGGTCACTGCAGCGGGTGCAGGTGCTGCTGCAGGAGCAGCCGAGGTGGCAACAGGTTCAGACTTGCCGCAAGCAGCGAGGATGGCGGTCAGGGCCAGCGATGCGAGAAGGGTGCGTTTTTTCATGGCTTCAAAGTTGAGGTGGAAAAACCGGTGTGGCCCACAGCACCAGCACTACGCGTAAACCCGCACAGCTGTATGCCGCAATGGCCGAATCCGGTATTGTCGCGCAGACAAGCCCCAGTTGCTACCTGTGTGGGCCATAACCACGCATGCAAGCCACATGCCTGTGCCTTGGAGACACCTTTTGATGGCCGATACCGTTCTACCCGAGCCCCTGCTGCACGCCTACCGCGCCACCCACTACCGCGTTCAACCCTACGACTGGTTTTTACAACTGGGGCAAACCCAGCCTGCGTTGGCGGCCTTCTACCAGCGCCACGCCGTGCGCTGCGCCACCTACCTGACAGCTTGCAATCCGCTGGGAGAGTTGCTGCCCGATCACCTGAATGCACGCCGCATGGCCCAGCTGCGCGCCGCCTTGCAGCGCGCGGGCTGGTCGTGGCTGGACGGGCGCGGCCACGACCCCGAAGGCCACTGGCCCGGTGAAGACAGTGTGCTGGTGTGGGGCATGAGCGAGAGCAACGCCCGCGCCTGGGGGCAGCAATGGAACCAGAACGCCGTGGTGTATTGCGGCGCAGACATGGTGCCGCAGCTGATGCTGCTGCGCTGACCGTGTTGGCGCAGGCAACAATAATCAAAAACAATAGCTTTTAGCGCTAACCAATTAATACTTTCAGGCCTTAAAGCATTGGAAGTTGCTGATTTAAAAGCGCTGACAGCTCACTTTTTATTACAACACTGACTGTCCCCGTCTGCCTTTGCCCATCAAAAAGGGCGCCCGAAGGCGCCCAGCACATTGGCAACGATGAAAACCTCTGCAGCGATCAGCGTGGCAAGGTGGTTGCCCCCATCAGGAACTCGTCCACCGCGCGGGCAGCCTGGCGGCCTTCGCGGATGGCCCAGACCACCAAGGACTGGCCGCGGCGGATGTCACCGGCCGCAAACAGCTTGGGCACGCTCGTGGCGTAGCCGCCGACCAGATCGGTCGAAGCCTTGACATTGCCACGCGCATCCTTGTCCACGCCAAAGGCATCCAGCACGGTCTGCACGGGCGAGACGAAGCCCATGGCCAGGAACACCAGGTCGGCCTTGAGGATCTGCTCGGAACCGGGCACTTCCGTCATCTTGCCGTCCTTCCATTCCAGGCGCACGGTCTTCACGGCGGTCAGCTGGCCCTTTTCGCCAATGAACTCCTTGGTGCCGATGGCGAACTCGCGCTCACAACCTTCCTGGTGGCTGGAGCTGGTGCGCATCTTCAGCGGCCAGTAGGGCCAGACCAGGGGCTTGTTCTCCTGCTCGGGCGGCATGGGCATCAGCTCCAGCTGGGTCACGCTGAGCGCGCCATGGCGGTTGGAGGTGCCCACGCAGTCGGAGCCGGTGTCACCACCGCCGATGACCACCACGTGCTTGCCGTCGGCGCGGATCTGGTTCTTCAGCTTGCCGTCGCGCGTCACCTTGTTCTGCTGGGGCAGGAACTCCATGGCGAAGTGCACGCCCTTGAGGTCCCGACCGGGCACGGGCAGGTCGCGCGACTGCTCGGCACCGCCGGTCAGCAGCACGGCGTCGAACTCGGCCATCAGCGCCTCGGGGGCGATGGTTTCCTTGGCCCAGTTGGTGACCTTGCTGTCCGCACCCAGACCATCCTTGCCCGCCACCAGCACGCCGGTGCGGATCTTCAGGCCCTCGGTCACCAGTTGCTCGACGCGGCGGTCGATGTTGGCCTTGTCCAGCTTGAAGTCGGGGATGCCGTAGCGCAGCAGGCCGCCGACCTGGTCGTTCTTCTCGAACAGGGTCACGTCGTGGCCGGCGCGCACCAGCTGCTGGGCCGCCGCCAGGCCCGCGGGGCCGGCGCCGACCACGGCCACCTTCTTGCCGCTCTGGGCCTTGGGCAGCTGGGGCTTGACCCAGCCTTCTTCCCAGGCTCGGTCGATGATGGCGTGCTCGATCGACTTGATGCCGATGGGCTTGTTGTTGATGTTCACCACACAGGCCGCCTCGCAGGGTGCGGGGCAGATGCGGCCGGTGAACTCGGGGAAGTTGTTGGTGCTGTGCAGCACCTTGATCGCGTTCTCCCAGTCACCGCGGTACACCAGATCATTGAAGTCCGGAATGATGTTGTTGACAGGGCAGCCGTTGTTGCAAAACGGTGTGCCGCAGTCCATGCAGCGCGCGCCCTGGATCTTGGCCTGTTCTGAGGTCAAGGCGATGACGAACTCTTTGTAGTTCTTCACGCGCTCGGCCACGGGCAGGTAGCCTTCTTCGATGCGTTCGTATTCCAGAAAACCGGTGGTCTTTCCCATGATGTCTATTCCTTCAATCTGTGTTCGCTTAAGCAGTGCCGGTGGCGGGCGGGGCCGCGCCACCGTTTCAGGCTGTGATTACTTCGCGGCTACTGCTTCTTTTTGAGGAGCTGCTGGCGCTTGCGCTGCTTGCTTTTCCTTTTGTTTGCGTTCATAGATTTCGCCCAGAGCTCGCTGGTACTCGGTCGGGAACACCTTCACGAACTTGGCACGCGCGGCGCCCCAGTTGTCCAGCAGGTCGCGGGCACGCTGGGAACCGGTCCAGCGGCTGTGCGCCTCCACCAGGGCACGCAACTGCTGGTCGTCGCTCTGGTCGTGGTGCCAGATGCCGCGCGGCACGGTGGCCAGGAACTCCTCGTGGGGCAGCACCTTCTCCAGCTTCACGCTGGCGGTGTTGCAACGCTCGGCAAACTTGCCGTCTTCGTCGTACACATAGGCCGCGCCGCCGCTCATGCCCGCCGCGAAGTTACGGCCGGTCTTGCCCAGCACCACCACGGTGCCACCGGTCATGTATTCGCAGCCGTGGTCGCCCACGCCTTCGACCACCGCCGTGGCGCCCGACAGGCGCACGGCAAAGCGCTCGCCAGCCACGCCGCTGAAGAAGGCCTCGCCCCGGGTGGCACCGAACATCACGGTGTTGCCGACGATGGTGTTGGCCGTGGACACGCCACGGAACTCATGGCTGGGGCGCACGATCACGCGGCCGCCCGACAGGCCCTTGCCGGTGTAGTCGTTGGCTTCGCCGGTGATGTTCAGCGTGATGCCCTTGCACAGGAAGGCGCCGAACGACTGGCCACCCGTGCCTTCGAAGTGGATGCGGATGGTGTCATCCGGCAGGCCCTCGGGGTGCACCTTGGTGACCGCGCCGGACAGCATGGCGCCGACGGAGCGGTTCACGTTCTTGGCCACTTCCATGATGCGCACCTTCTCGCCATGCTGGATGGCGGGCTGGCAGCGCTCGATCAGCTTCACGTCCAGCGCCTTGTCCAGCAGGTGGTCCTGCTTGTCGACGTGGAAGCGCGCCACATCGGCCGGCACGACCGGCTGGGCGAACAGGCGGCTGAAGTCCAGGCCCTGGGCCTTCCAGTGCTCCACGCCCTTGCGGGTGTCCAGCAGGTCGGTGCGGCCGATCAGCTCGTCGAACTTGCGGATGCCCAGCTGGGCCATGATCTGACGGACTTCTTCAGCGATGAAGAAGAAGTAGTTCACGACATGCTCGGGCTTGCCGGTGAACTTCTTGCGCAGCACGGGGTCCTGCGTGGCCACGCCCACGGGGCAGGTGTTCAGATGGCACTTGCGCATCATGATGCAGCCCTCGACCACCAGCGGTGCGGTCGCAAAGCCGAATTCGTCCGCGCCCAGCAGCGCGCCGATCACCACGTCACGGCCGGTCTTCATCTGGCCGTCGGCCTGCACGCGGATACGGCCGCGCAGGCGGTTCAGCACCAGGGTCTGCTGGGTTTCGGCCAGGCCGATTTCCCAGGGACCGCCGGCATGCTTGATGGACGACAGGGGCGAAGCGCCCGTGCCGCCGTCATGGCCGGCGATCACCACGTGGTCGCTCTTGCACTTGGCCACGCCGGCCGCAATCGTACCCACACCGACTTCGGACACCAGCTTCACCGAGATGTCGGCGTGCGGGGCCACGTTCTTCAGGTCGTGGATCAGCTGGGCCAGGTCCTCGATCGAGTAGATGTCGTGGTGGGGCGGGGGCGAAATCAGACCCACGCCGGGCACCGAGTAACGCTGCATGCCGATGTAGTCGGTCACCTTGCCGCCAGGCAGCTGGCCACCTTCACCGGGCTTGGCGCCCTGGGCCATCTTGATCTGGATCTGGTCGGAGGACACCAGGTACTCGGCGGTCACCCCGAAGCGGCCGGACGCCACCTGCTTGATGCGCGAGCGCAGGCTGTCACCGTCGCGCAGCACGATGTCGGACTCGACCTGCTCCTTGCCGATGATGGAGGCCAGGGACTCTCCCTGCTGGATCGGGATGCCCTTGAGCTCGTTGCGGTAGCGCTTGGGGTCTTCGCCGCCTTCGCCAGTGTTGCTCTTGCCGCCGATGCGGTTCATGGCCACGGCCAGCGTGGCATGGGCTTCGGTGGAGATCGAACCCAGCGACATGGCGCCGGTGGCGAAGCGCCTGACGATCTCGGCCGCGGGCTCCACCTCGTCCACCGAGATGGCAGTGGCCGGGTCGCTCTTGAACTCGAACAGGCCGCGCAGCGTCATGTGCTGCTTGCTCTGGTCGTTGATCAGCTGCGCGTATTCCTTGTAGGTGCTGAAGTTGTTCGAACGGGTCGAGTGCTGCAGCTTGGCGATCGCGTCGGGCGTCCACATGTGGGCTTCGCCACGGGCACGCCAGGCGTATTCGCCGCCGGCGTCCAGCATGGTTTCCAGCACCGGGTCGTCGTTGAAGGCGTTGACGTGGTTGCGGATGGTTTCTTCCGCGATCTCGAACACGCCGATGCCTTCCACGCGGCTGGCGGTGCCAGTGAAGTACTTGTCCACGGTGGCGCTGTTCAGGCCCACGGCCTCGAACAGCTGCGCGCCGCAGTAGGACATGTAGGTGGACACGCCCATCTTGGACATGATCTTGGACAGGCCCTTGCCGATCGCCTTGACGTAGTGGTAGATGGCCTTCTTGGCATCCACACCGCCCACGGGCTGCTGGTACATGTCGGCCAGGGTTTCCATGGCCAAGTAGGGGTGCACGGCTTCGGCGCCGTAACCCGCCAGCACGGCGAAGTGGTGGATTTCACGGGCCGTGCCGGTTTCCACCACCAGGCCGGTGGTGGTGCGCAGGCCTTCGCGCACCAGGTGCTGGTGGATGGCAGACAGGGCCAGCAGCGCGGGGATGGCCACCTGGGTGGCGCTGACGTTGCGGTCGCTGACGATCAGGATGTTGGCGCCGCCCTTGATCTCGTCCACGGCCTGCGCGCACAGCGAGGCCAGCTTGGCTTCCACGCCTTCACGACCCCAGCTCAGCGGGTAGGTGATGTCGATGGTCGCGCTCTTGAACTTGCCGTGGGTGTGCCGCTCAATCTCACGCAGCTTGGCCATGCCCTCGAAGTCGAGGATGGGCTGCTGCAGCTCGAGGCGCATCGGTGGGTTGACCTGGTTGATGTCCAGCAGGTTGGGCTTGGGGCCCACGAAAGACACCAGCGACATCACGATGGCTTCGCGGATGGGGTCGATCGGCGGGTTGGTCACCTGCGCGAACATCTGGCGGAAGTAGTTGTACAGCGGCTTGTTCTTGTCCGACAACACGGCCAGCGGGCTGTCGTTGCCCATGGAACCCACGCCTTCCTCGCCGTTCTTGGCCATCGGCTCCAGGATGAACTTGATGTCTTCCTGGGTGAAGCCGAAGGCCTGCTGGCGCTCCAGCAGGGGCAGCTCGGCCGCCTTCGCGGGGGCCACGAAGTCAGCGGGCACTTCCACCTGATCCAGCTTGATGCGCAGGTTTTCGATCCACTGCTTGTAGGGCTTGGTGTTGACGATGTTGGCCTTGAGCTCATCGTCCTCGATCATGCGACCCTGCTCCAGGTCGATCAGCAGCATCTTGCCGGGCTGCAGGCGCCACTTGCGCACGATCTTGCTGTCCGGCACGGGCAGCACGCCGGCTTCGGAGGCCAGGATCACCAGATCGTCTTCGGTCACGACGTAGCGCGAGGGGCGCAGGCCGTTGCGGTCCAGCGTGGCGCCGATCTGGCGGCCATCGGTGAACACGATGGAGGCGGGACCGTCCCAGGGTTCCATCATCGCGGCGTGGTACTCATAGAAGGCGCGGCGGCGCTCGTCCATGGCCTCGTGCTGCTCCCAGGGCTCGGGGATCATCATCATCACGGCCTGGCTGATGGGGTAGCCCGCCATCGTCAGCAGTTCCAGGCAGTTGTCGAAGGTGGCCGTGTCGGACTGGCCGGCAAAGCTGATGGGGTAGAGCTTCTTCAGGTCGTCGGCCAGCACGGGCGAGGCCATCACGCCTTCGCGCGCCACCATCCAGTTGTAATTGCCGCGCACGGTGTTGATTTCACCGTTGTGGGCCACATAGCGGTAGGGGTGGGCCAGGGGCCACTCGGGGAAGGTGTTGGTGGAGAAGCGCTGGTGCACCAGGCCGATGGCCGAGACGCAGCGCTGGTCGGCCAGATCCTTGTAGTACACGCCCACCTGGTCGGCCAGCAGCAAGCCCTTGTACACCACGGTACGGCTGCTCATGCTGGGCACGTAGTATTCCTTGCTGTGCTTCAGGCCCAGGTTCTGGATGGCCGCGCTGGCGGTCTTGCGGATCACATACAGCTTACGCTCCAGCGCGTCCTGCACGATCACATCGTTGCCACGGCCGATGAACACCTGGCGCAGGATGGGTTCCTTTTCGCGCACGGTGGGCGACATGGGCATATCGCGGTTCACGGGCACATCGCGCCAGCCCAGCAGCACCTGGCCTTCGGCCTTGATGGCGCGCTCCATCTCCTGCTGGCAGGCCAGACGGGAGGCGTGTTCCTTGGGCAGGAACACCATGCCCACGCCGTATTCGCCGGCGGGGGGCAGCTCCACACCCTGCTTGGCCATCTCTTCGCGGTAGAGCTGGTCGGGAATCTGGATCAGGATGCCTGCGCCATCGCCCATCAGCGGGTCGGCACCCACGGCGCCACGGTGGTCGATGTTCTCGAGGATCTTCAGCGCGCCCAGCACGATGTCGTGGCGCTTTTCACCCTTGATGTGGGCGACAAAGCCCAAACCGCAGGCATCGTGTTCATTGCTCTTGGCGTACAAGCCGTGTTCTTGGAGATGTGCAATTTCTGCAGCCGTAGTCATGGCGCTCATCCTCTAATTTCTATCGCAGGGACTCGCAGATTACGATCAAGCATCAACCTATGCAAGAAAATTTAATTAGGGTCAGATACTTAATTATTTGCACCAAATTTAATCAAACCATTAATTGGGGACATATATAAAAACACTAATAAAATCAAATAACTTTAAAAATCAACCAAAAATAAGCACCAAATCGGTGCTGGAGTCCTGGAGCTTTATTCGGCTTTTTCGCCCTGCGCGCGTGCAGGGCGCCCGGCTTTTTGGCGTTGCAAACGGCGCTCGGTACCGCTTTTCAGCCCTTCGATAAAGCCCTCCGAGCCCAGCACCCACCCTTTGAGTGCGGCCCCCAGCACCACTTCTTGCAGGTCGGCGCTGGCACCACGGTCTAGCATCGTGGCGTAAGCCGCTTCCCGCGCAAAAGGGGTGTCGCCCAAACGCCAGTACGCCGGGTGCAGGCGCACCATGCCATCCACCTGTGCGCCCGCGTTGTGGCGTGCGCTGCTCCAGCCGTAATCTACGGCACGCCCTGTCAGGCCGTGCACTACGGCCTGGTGCTCCAGCACCACCATCGCAGGCAGCAGCCAGGCTTGCGCCTCCAGCACCGTGGCGCGATAGCGCCCTTCCCACAGCGTGCCGCTGCGCCCGTGGCGGTTGTTAAAGGTGCGCACATAGGTGCGCCCGACCGACTGCATGAACTGTGGCAGGCTCTGTGCCGTCTGCGGTGTCAGCAACAGATGCACCTGGTTGGGCAACAAGATAAAAGCGTGAATCTCTACGCCAAAGCGCCGCCCCATTTCGCGCAGCAAATCTTTCATGGTGGCGTAGTCCTGCCCATCCACAAAAATGGCTTGCAAGTTGTTGCCACGCTGCACCACATAGTGCGGCTGGCCGGGAATGGTCAAGCGGGGAAGGCGGGCCATGGAGACATGTTCAAGGGCGGAATGCGCAATTATCGGCGCGCCGTGCGCAGCAGTTGCGACACCCCCTGCGCTGTGCGCAGCAAGGGCGGCACAATGCGCGCCTGCATTTCTTCGGCATTGGTGCGGTTGGCTTGGCCAGACACATTGATGGCCGCCACCACCTGCCCTTGCGCGTTAAACAGCGGCGCTGCCACTGAGATCAAGCCCTCTTCCAGCTCTTGGTTGATCAGCGCCCAGCCTTGGCTGCGCACCTGCGCAATCGCTTGCAGCAGCGCCTCGTCTTCCAGCAGGGTGTAGCGCGTGAAAGCCTCACGCGGGCACATGGCCATCAGCGCCTGCAATTTATCGTCCGGTAACCCTGCCAGCAGCACCCGGCCCATGGAGGTCCAGAACGCGGGCAAACGCGAACCTAAACCCAAGTTGGTGCTCATGATTTTGTGCGTATGCACACGGGCCACATACACCACATCCAAGCCGTCCAGCACCGCCGCAGAGCACGACTCCTGCACCGAATCGGCCAGCGTTTCCATCAGCGGGGTGGCCAGATTCCACAGGGGCTGCGAGCTCAGATAGGCAAAGCCCAAATCCAGAATACGCGGCGTCAGCGCAAAGTATTTGCCATCCCCTTCCACATAGCCCAGCGTTTGCAGCGTCAACAAAATGCGCCGTGCCCCCGCGCGGGTCAGTCCGGTGCGGCTGGCCACTTCACTCAGCGTTTGCGAGGGAGCATCTGCACTGAAAGATCGAATCACCTCCAAGCCGCGCGCGAATGACTGCACATAACTGTCGCCGGGCTTGTTTTCTGTCGATGGCTGCCCTTCTGCTTCGGGGCTCGGGGTTTTCCCTGATGTGGTTTCTACAGCTGATTTTTTTGCGATCCCATTCATATAATTCTCTCAGCGAACATTTGTTCTTATAGCGAACATTTTAGCAAGGCCTTTTGCTTTGCAACAAGTCCCGCAGGAAAGCAAACGCATGATCAACAAAATCACCGACACGGTTGCACAAGCCTTGTCCGGTATTCAAGACGGCGCCACCGTACTCATCGGTGGCTTTGGCACTTCCGGCAACCCGGTGGAACTCATTGACGGCCTGATCGCCCACGGCGCACGCGACCTGACGATTGTGAACAACAACGCGGGCAATGGCGAATCCGGTCTGGCCGCCTTGCTCAAGAGCGGTCAGGTGCGCAAGATCATCTGCAGCTTCCCACGCCAGGTCGACAGCTGGGTGTTTGACGAGCTGTACCGCAGCGGCAAGATCGAGCTGGAGCTGGTGCCCCAGGGCAATCTGGCCGAGCGCATGCGCGCCGCAGGCGCTGGCATTGGCGCGTTCTTCTGCCCCACGGCCTACGGCACGGAATTGGCGGAAGGCAAGGAAACCCGCGAAATCAACGGCAAGCACTATGTGCTGGAGTACCCCATCTACGGCGACGTGGCCCTCATCAAGGCCGAGCAAGGCGACCGCTGGGGCAACCTGACCTACCGCAAATCGGCGCGCAACTTTGGCCCCGTGATGGCCACCGCGGCCAAGTTCACCGTAGCCACCGTGCACGAAGTGGTGGAACTGGGCCAGCTGGATCCCGAAGCCATCGTCACCCCCGGCATCTATGTCAGCAAGGTGGTGCCGATTGAACGTGTTGCCACGCAAGCTGGCGGCTTTAAGAAATCTGCCTAAAAACAGTTCAAGCGCAGGAGTATCAAGCGTGAGCAGCTATCAAAAGCGTACCAAAGACGAACTGGCACAACGCATTGCCCAAGACATTCCCGACGGCTCCTATGTGAACCTCGGCATTGGCATGCCCACCAAGGTGGCCAACCACATTCCCGCTGACCGCGAAATCGTGCTGCAGTCGGAAAACGGCATTCTGGGCATGGGCCCCGCCCCCGAAGCCGGCCAGGAAGACTACGACCTGACCAACGCCGGCAAGCAGCCCGTGACGCTGCTGCCCGGTGGCAGCTATTTCCACCACGCCGACAGCTTTGCCATGATGCGCGGCGGCCACCTGGACATTTGCGTGCTGGGCGCCTTCCAGGTATCGGCCACGGGCGATCTGGCCAACTGGAGCACGGGTGAGCCCGGCGCCATCCCCGCAGTGGGCGGCGCCATGGACTTGGCCGTGGGCGCCAAGAGCACCTGGGTGATGATGGATTTGATGACCAAGACCGGCGAATGCAAGGTCGTAAAGCAGTGCAGCTACCCGCTGACCGGCTTGGCCTGCGTCAAACGCATCTACACCGAGTTGTGCACCTTGGAGTGCACGCCCCAGGGTCTGCGCCTGATCGACATCGTGGATGGCCTGAGCCATGCCGAGCTGGAAAGCATGGTCGGTCTGCCCATCGCCACCGCACTGTAAATATCAATGAAATATGGCTCTAGCGCTTATGCATGAAGCGCCAGCAGCTCCTCTTTTTAAAACGCTGGGTATCTGCCCAGCGCGACCCGGAGACACACCATGAGCACTGCACCCGAAGCTTTCATCTGCGACGCCATCCGCACCCCCTTTGGCCGCTACGGCGGCGCGCTGTCCAGCGTGCGCGCGGACGACCTGGGCGCGCTGCCCATCAAGGCCCTGATGGAGCGCAACCCCGGCGTGGACTGGGCCGCTGTGGATGATGTGCTGTACGGCAACGCCAACCAAGCCGGTGAAGACAACCGCAACGTGGCCCGCATGTCCAGCCTGCTGGCCGGCCTGCCGATTGACGTGCCCGGTGCCACCATCAACCGCCTGTGCGGCTCGGGTCTGGACGCCGTCGGCTCCGCCGCGCGCGCCATCAAATCCGGTGAAGCGCGCCTGATGATTGCCGGCGGTGTGGAATCCATGAGCCGCGCCCCGTTTGTCATGCCCAAGGCCGAAACCGCCTTCAGCCGCAACAACGCGGTGTACGACACCACCATCGGCTGGCGCTTTGTGAACAAGCTGATGAAGCAGCAGTACGGCGTGGACTCCATGCCCGAAACGGCCGAGAACGTGGCCGACGACTTCAAGATCGAGCGCGAAGCGCAAGACCGCATGGCACTGGCTTCCCAGCAAAAGGCGGCGGCTGCGATTGCGGCCGGTTATTTGGCCAAGGAAATCGTCAACGTCACCATCCCTCAAAAGAAGGGTGACGCGATTGTGGTGAGCCAAGACGAGCACCCCCGTGCCACCACCATCGAGGCACTGGCCAAGCTCAAAGGTGTGGTACGCCCTGACGGCACCGTGACCGCTGGCAATGCTTCTGGCGTGAACGACGGCGCCTGCGCCCTGCTGCTGGCCAATGCCGAAGCCGCCCAGCAGTACAACCTGGTGCCCCGCGCCCGCGTGGTGGGCATGGCGACTGCCGGTGTGGCGCCCCGCATCATGGGCTTTGGCCCGGCACCCGCCGTACGCAAGGTGCTGGCCCAGACCGGCCTGAGCCTGGCCGACATGGACGTGATCGAGCTGAACGAAGCCTTTGCCGCCCAAGGCCTGGCCGTGCTGCGCGACCTGGGCATTGCCGACAACGACCCGCGCGTGAACCAGTGGGGCGGCGCCATCGCTCTGGGCCACCCCTTGGGTGCCTCGGGTGCGCGCCTGGCCACCACGGCCGTGAACCAGCTGCACACGCTGGGTGGCCGCTACGCGCTGTGCACCATGTGCATCGGCGTGGGCCAGGGCATTGCCGTGATCCTCGAAAAGGTCTGAAAACCTTTTCACCAGCAGGTGTAGGGGCCCAGGCCTCTACCTACTTCGCTGCCTCGGATGGCCGTGCCACGCATGCCCGGCCACCAACACACCCCGGACTCCTACAACGCGCACCTGCAGGGTGTGCACGGGTGTGGCTTCACCACCAAACATCTATTTTTAAGGAGACGTTGATGTTGACTCTCAAGACATTCACTCGCCGCACTGGTATCAAAACTTTGGCCGCTGCCGCATTGCTGGCCACCGGCATGGGCGCCGCCGTGGCCCAAGACGGCTACCCCAACAAGCCTTTGACCATGGTGGTGCCCTTCTCTGCAGGAGGCACCACGGACATCCTTGCACGCATCGTGGGCCAAGCACTGGGCCAAGAGCTGGGCCAGACCATCATCATTGAGAACAAGCCCGGTGCAGGCGGCAACATTGGCGCGCAGCAAGCAGCCCGCGCCAAGGCTGATGGCTACACCTTGTTCATGGGCACCGTGGGCACGCACGCCATCAACCAGGCGCTGTACAAAAAGCTGCCTTACGATCCCATCAAGGATTTCACACCACTGAGCCGTGTGGCGAATGTGCCCAACCTGCTGGTGGCGCACCCCAGCCGCCCGTACAAGACCGTCAAGGAGATGATCGAGTACGGCAAGAAGCACCCCAATGAGATCACGTACGGCTCCCCCGGTTCTGGCGCATCGCCCCACGTATCGGGCGCGCTGTTCCAGAGCATGACCGGCGTTGAGCTGACCCACGTGCCTTACAAGGGCAGCGCTCCGGCTATTTCTGACCTGCTGGGCAACCAGATCGCCATCATGTTTGACAACATGCCTTCGGCCATCCAGCACGTGCGCTCGGGCAAGTTGCGCCCGATTGCGGTGACCACGGCCAAGCGCTCGCCCGAGCTGCCCGATGTGCCCACCATCGCAGAAGCGGGTGTTCCCGGTTATGAAGCCACTTCGTGGTTTGGCCTGTGGTCGGTAGCCGGCACGCCCCAACCCGTTCTGGACAAGCTGCACGCCAGCCTGACCAAGGTGCTCAAGGACCCCGCCGTATCCAAGAAGATTGCGGACCAAGGTGGTGAAGTGGTCATCGAAACGCCCGCCCAATTTGACGCTTTCATCAAGTCGGAAGCCGCCAAGTGGGGCAAGGTGGTGAAAGAGTCTGGCGCAGAGGTTTAAGCGCCCGGCCGGCGGCCAGCAGGCCGTCGTTGAATCTCCTCCCTTTTGATCGCCGATGTGCCTTGCGCCATCGGCGTTTTTTATGTGATAGCTGCCAGCGCTTGGCTATTCAGTGTTTCAGATATGAATCCATCTGAAATGCTTTCTGCACCAGCGCCAGCAGCTATCTTTTTACCCAGCCATCACCAGCAAACTAGCGCCCTTGAAGCGCAACCAATCTGCGGCATTGGACGGCACAGCGTCGGTAATCAACACGCTGGCGTGCTGGTCTTGCGCCGTGCTCAGCATGGCTTCGAGCAAATGCCGCCCCCCCATGTTGGCCATGGCTTGCTCCGCAAAAAGCCCGCCCAGCTTCACATACTGCAGCTGTAACTTGGGCAGTTGCACCAGCGCCTTGGGTGCCTGATCCAGGCGGCGCAGCCCCACACCGGCACCGGCCTGGGTGACCACTTCGCAAAATTGCAGTGCCTTGAGCGGGGCCACTTCCAGCGCAAAAGCATCCAACTCCAAAGTCAGCTGCGGCAATACCTCGCACCAACCTTTCGCCTGCAGTTGAGCGCTGAGCCGCTCCAAGAAATCGCCCTGCTCCAGCGACGGCTGTGAAATACGCACCACCAAATGGTGCTTGGGCTGCAATGCCAGCCACTGCAAGCCCAGTTGCACCGCTTTCAAGTCGTATTCCGCCGACAAGCCCAAACGCACCGCCGCAGGCAAGAACAATGCGGCACCCATCGTTTTGCCACCCGCCTCATGCAGCTCCAGCCCCGCTTCATGCAGCACCCGTGTATCCACCAGCGATGCATAGGTCGCAGCCTGCACCGCCACGCTCAACCGATCGGCGTGCTGCAAAGCTTGGCCCAACATCGTTTGCCACTGACCTTCTCCTGGCTGGTAGATGGCGTGGCCCGCTACGCTGGGTTCGGCATATTCCACCTCGCCATGCCCTGCACTTTCGGCCTGCATCAGGCCTTGGTCCAGCCGCGACAGCACATCCCCGATGTGGTCACCATCCGTATAGGCAGTGAGCGAAAAAGCGTTGCGCGACCACTGACCATCGTCAAGACGCAAGCGCAGTGACTGCAGCAGTTGGCGCAGTTGCTGCACCTCTTGCATCACCGACATGCCCGTCATTTGCGAGAACAGCACGGCAAAGTCACTGCCGTTCAAGCGGGCAATTTGCACCTGCTGCAGTCCACGTGTGCGCAGCTGTTCGCACAATTGCTGCGCAATACCGTGCAGCCATTCGTCGACTTGCTCTCTGGGGCGCGTGCTGTTGAGCGCCTGCAGGTCACGCAGCCGCATCAGCAACACATGACCATGCGTCTGCCCGCCCTGTTGCAAGGCTTTTTTCAGCTCGTTCACAAAGTATTTCCGGTTGGGCAACTGGGTGATGGCGTCGGAATTGGTCTCCAACTCCAGGCTTTCAATGCGATCTCGCTGTGCCCTGTCCTTCTGTTGCACACGTGAGCGTGCATCGTGAATCGCCGTAGCAACGCCCGCCAGTTCAGGCACCTGCGGCACTTGCACTGCAGCATCGGCCTCGTCCGCCCCAATGCGCATCACTTCGCTCTCCACGGAGTCTTTGAGCACACGCTTGAACCAACGCAGCAGCAGCCCGACAAAGCAAGCCCACGCCAACCCTGCACCCACGATCAGCGCCGTCATCTTCAAGCTGCTGTGCCACAGCACTTGCTGAGCCACTTGGTTGTCCACCGTGACCGCGACCCGACCCAGCTGGTTCCAACCATTGCTGACCGTGCGCTCCGAATGAGCGCGTGGTACAGGCATAAGGCGCTGAAACCAGCCAGGCACCTGGGCCGCAGCGCTGGATGCGGCCTGCTGGCGTTCAAACACCAGCACGCCCTCTGGCGAGAGCATGCGCACAGACTCAAATTGTCCCGTATCAAACAACGCAGACATCAGCAGCTCCTGCATAGCAGGGTCTTGGCTGGCAGGCTGTGACAAAGACAGTGCCAAGGCAGTGATCGCGTTCTCACTTTGACTTTGCAATTGCTCGCTCAGATAACTCCGTGCACCGCTCAAGTTCAGCGCCAACGTACCCGCCAAAATACCCAGCAAAGCGAGCGACAGGCTGAGCAACAATTGCCGCAGCAACGACATGGACTTCATCTTCATATTTCAAACCCTTCTTGGCGCATGCGCACCAACAGGTTTTGCCAACGGTTGATACGCTCGGAAGAAGCCGAACGCGCGCCGTTGACGTAGACCGCTTCAGCATCAAAACTAAAAACAGGAGTCAGGTCTGTCCGCTGGCTGGCTTTTTGAATGCCAGGCACCAAGTTATCCAGCACCAAGGGATCCGCCTGCGGGGTGGCATAAAAACCGAGCACCATGTGCGCAACGCTTTGCGTGCTACCCAGCCCGCCAACACGTGCACGCACATAAATGAAGCGCATCTGCCGCCCTGGCATCCCCAGCCGAATCAAAGAGAAGTACTTGCCAATGACGAAATCCTCACAGTCACCACTTCCTTTGCCCAAGCTCTCCAGCGGCGTTGCCCAGTAATCGGCTTCATGCCAGATGTTCTGATCCACCCCCGCCAGAACATTCACATTCCAGAAGTCATTGATCGCCACCAACTGCTGGGGCGGGTTTTCTGCTTGCTGCGCCTGCAAGAGCCGCAGCCAGGCTTGCAACCGCCGCACACCAGCCTCGCCATAGCGCGATGCCATCTGGCTGTGCAGCAGGGATTCATCCCAGGCCTGCGCGCCGCGCAATGCCCAACAGCCCACCATCGCTACTGCACATGCAAGCAGCGACCTCCGACGCAGGCTATGGATATTGCTAGAAGAACGCTCAGGCACCATGGAACCTCTTATTTCACGTAGCCGCCATTGTGCATGGCCCGATTGCTCATGAAAAAAGGGCGCGTGCCAAAGCATGCGCCCGGGATGATGAGGAGCGCTTTCGCGCTCCTCACGGTCTACCCGCTTCATTGATGCACAGTCGGCTTACGCTCTGCAATCCAATTGGCGCCTAATCAGCTGTGATCGAGCTTGAGTTTGCCTTGGTCGATCAGATCTTTGATCATGGTGTTTTGGTCATGGCTTGTCCCTGTCAAGTCCACCCCCTCCACCACAATCTGCTGGTTGTAGCCACTACCGTCTGCAGCCAAACTCCCAGAAGTCGAGACCTTGATCACTGTATTCACAGTGCCTGCTGTACCAGCCTGCGTCTCAAAATGCAAGAATTTGCTCAAGTCACTGGTGTGCTCTTCGCCTTGCAACAAATCACCCAATACCAGCTTATCGTTGCCAGCACTGCCGAAACCCTTCACGACATCAACCGAGGCGCTCTGAGTCCCCGAATGCCAGGTGAAAAGATCATCACCCGCGGTGCCCACCAAGGTGTCCAGACCCGTAGATGCAAGAATTTCATGCCCTGGCAGTGGTGTAGGGGTAACGGGTGTTTCTGGTGCGCTTCCAGGCAATACACCTTCCCCGCTGGCGCTCACCGTAATAACCAAATTGGCTGTCGCAGTATCACCATCGGCCTGCTTCAATTGGTACTCAAAGACATCCTTTTGCGTCTCATGGTACGAGTCTCCGCTTGCTGGTGACTTAGTCGTATAGGTGTAGCTGCCGTCGGCATTAAGGTGCAACGTACCATAGCTTCCAACTAGATCCAGGCCTGCCGCGCCCACCTTGGTACTACCCACATACAAACTTGCACCTTCAGAGCCAGGAAGATCATTAGCCAGCACATTCCCCGATGCGTTAGCGACTGACGTAGCAACAATCGAAGTAGTGTCGGCATTTTTCAAGCCGAAATCATCCAAATTGACGTAGTAATTACCACCGCTACTCGTACCGTCGTGCGCCGTCACGACCAAGCGGTAAGTGGCGTCTTGTTCAAGCACCCCTGTCTGGATATTTCCTGTCCCTGTTCCTTGGGCATTGCTAGTAAGCGAAGTGTTCAAAACTGCCTGCTCTACGACAGCCCATGTGGTAACACCACCAACTGTTGTTGCCTTGTAAAGCGCCCAGCTCACTGTATCTGCGGTATTACTGTAGTTCCCGGAAGTCAGGCTGAAGGTGAATTTCTGACCAGCCTGAGTGGTTGTGAACTGCGGCGTAATTAACTGAGCATCTCCGTTGGAGTTGCCATTGTTGTCTGTCAAACGCAAAACACTATTTGAACTCCGTGGCTGAGCATCAAGCGTATTATCGTTATACGAGGTGACCAGCCATTTAGCCCCATTACCGTTCAACGTGGCATCTTGGTTATAAGCATTAATAATGCTTCGATTTTGATCCACCACCCTATTGTTACCACCACTGCTGGTATTGAAGGCCCAAGCGCCATTTGTATTGGTATTAAAACTCTGTGCATAGGGTGTAGTGCCCCCCTCATTAGTCTGCGTGGAGAAAGTCACTGACGCTTGGCCAGTATTTGAGTCATCGGTGGCAGACACCTCACTGCGATCTGTCAAGGTAAAGACCAACTTGGCAGGATTAGAGACAGAGCCATCTACGTCCTTCAGGGTATAGGTGAGTGCAGCAGACAGCGCAGCGTTTACATCCGTAGCGTTGTTTGCTGTAAAGGTATATGTGCCATCCCCTTTGAAGATCACCTTACCAACTGCTCCCAGATCAAAGGTAAAGGTATCAGTTGCACTGGTGAATGTATGGCTTTGCGCACCAAAGGTGACCACACCAACGACAGCACCTCCAGTGGAGTTCCACCCATCACCTGACGTATTACCCCCTTCAACTTTCAGGTCTCCAGTCAATACAGCGCCGGGAGACAGTACCGTCTGCAAAAGCGCATCCTTGAGTGCGGTCACATCGCTGAGGATGACGTGATCATCTTGGGCTGCAGTCGTATTGGTGCCCTGTACTTCACCCGCCTTCCAAGCAATGGGCTCCAAGTTATTGGCGTTTGTAGAAGTCACTCCGCCAAAACCAATTGCGTACGCATCACTAAAGTTTTTGGAGTTAAGCCAATTAATCCATTGGGTTTCTTTGGTAGTTCCAACCGCGCCATTCAAGGGCTCCCCATCGGACATGAAGACAGAAACATTTTTCCCCGCTCCGCCAGGGAAAGCTCCCGCAGCATTTACATAATTCATCACACTGGTTAGTGCGCCATCGTAGTTGGTACCACCATTTGCACTCAGTGCATTCACAGCCAAAATAGCTTGCTGCAACTGTGCAGCGGTGTACCACTGACCGCCATTCAAAGCGTTATTGTTGGTGGCATACCCACTGGATGAAAACGTAGTAATGAATACGGCATTCACGCTGCCGGAATTCAGAAGCTCTGAAACGGCCTCTTTGACCAAGTCAAGCCGAGTCTTACCAGGAACCCCGGATGAGTAATCCATGCTACCGGAAAGATCAATTGTAAGAACCACATTGCTCTTAGTCTCTGTACGACTGCTCTCCGGTGCAGAATGTTCGATGTCATTGACTACGGGCGTTTGGTTCACATCGGCCACGTTGATGGTCAGCGTGGTCGACTTCAGATCGCCGTCCGCATCCTTGACGGTGTACGTGAAGATGTCCTGCACATTGCTCGTGATGGCATCTGCGTTGGCCTTGTAGGTGTAGCTGCCGTCCGCTTGCAGCGTCAACGTGCCGTACTGACCCAGGATCGCTGTGTTCACCCCGGTTTGAGTGTCCACACTGGTATTGCTGCCCTTGACCACGCCCACCACAGCGCCTGTGCTCTCCCATCCGTCCGCTCCCGACTTGTCGTTGCTCAGCACACCTTGTGCCGCAGTCTTCGTCAGCAGCGCACCCTCCGTCACACTGCCCGTATCCACTGCCGCCACCGGCACGTCGTCCACGATGGTGATGGTCACGGTGTTGATCACGGAGTTGCCATTGGCATCCTTGGCCGTATAGCTGAAGCTGTCTGTCTCAACGCCTGCACCGTCTTGGGTACGCTGGGTCAAGGTGTAGCTGTAGGTCCCGTTGGCATTGACCGTGAAGGTGCCATACGTGCCGCTGCCCGTTTGCGCCTGCGCCGTCCAGCCCGCAGCCAAGTTCAGTACCTGCCCCGTTAGCACATTGGTGCCCGTGCCTGTCGCCGTACCATCGAAGGTGCCAGTGGCTGCGTTTGCCGCCAGCCCGCTCTCAGAGACCTGCCCCCCCGTTGTGGGCGTGGGCGTGCCTGTCACGTTCGCCACATCAATGGTCAGCGTGGTCGACTTCNNTCACACTGCCCGTATCCACTGCCGCCACCGGCACGTCGTCCACGATGGTGATCACGATGCTTCCGCTTGCCGTGCTGCCTGAGCTGCCCGTCACTGTGACTTCTACCGGGTCCTCCAGGGTGTTGTTGCCTGCCCCCGGTGCATGCGGCTGTGCCTCATTCAGTGTGTATTCGTAGCTGACCGTGCCTGCTTGGTTGTTGGCCCCCGGGGTGTATCCCGTGATTCGAAGAGTTCCTTCACCCGTATTCACGGATGGCAGCAAACCGACATCTCCCAACAGCTGGGCCAAGGTGAAGCTCACGCCACCAATCGTGATGGAGCTGATGCCATCGCTGGCACTCACGGCGATGCTACCGCTGGTGGTTTCAGTGGTGGCCTCTTGATTCAAACCTGCTTCATAGACAGACTTGGCATCACCACCGACCCCAGCCTGGGGCGCAGGTGCTTCGGGCTCAATCACCCCACCGGAAATGAAATCTGCTGTTTGTGCCGCCACAGAGCGTGGATATTGCAGTGCAAGGGGCGTTGTGTTCTCAATCACACTGGACAGGCGCACATAAGTGCTGCCCGCGCCATCCCCGCCAGCCAGAGTTGCTGCAGTGGGATCCAACTGAGCCAGGGGATCCTGGCCCTGATTCAATGCTGTGATCAATGCATTGACGTCCGCATCCGCAGGATTTGTTAGTGCGGATTCAGTAGGATCTGCGGTTTTAAACAGATCCTCAGTCAATTTCAGCTGCTGGCTTTCAGCGACTTGCAAGGTTCCGTTTTCTCCACCTTGCAAAGCCAGTTTCGCCCCCGCAGCAGTGATGATTTCTGCGTCCATCGGGATACGCATTCCGACCCGCAGAGGCTGCAGATTGCCGTCAGCGTCACGAATCCAAGCTTGCCCTTCCAGCTTGGTGATCAATGCAAAAGTATTGGCCATGACATTTCTCCAAAAATATCGAGATCACTGACGCGGATGCGCCATCCTTGGAGAAATACTAAGAACCAAACACTTGCAAAGCTATTGGCCGTGAAGCCAATACACCATCCGGCTTGATGCCAACGCACACGAGTTCAGGTAGTTTCGGCAGCGCATTCCAAACACTAGCCAATTAAAACCAGCACTTATCCTACAAGTCCATCAAAGTACTAACGGCGAATACCGTGGACCTTGAGTGCCAATTGGAGACGATCATCCACCTGCAGCTTAACAAACACTGCCGACAAATGAGCACGCACGGTTCTCTCGGTGATCAATAGCTTTTGGGCGATTTCCGCGTTGCTGTGCCCCATAGCAGCCAATCGAGCCACTTCTGCCTCTCGAGCGGAAAGTGGTTGTGCCCAATGATTGTCCGTAGCCACTGGCAAGCGTTGGTCAATATCGTGAAGCATCTTCTGCAGCAAGCTGCGCCCTAACCAGATGGCGCCACTCTCCAAGCTGCTAACAATCAGTGCTAAAGACTCCATAGGCGAGTGACTATGGGCATAGCCACTAGCCCCCTTGGCTAGCACCAACTGCCCTTCAGCGTCGCACATATGAGCACTCAGCACCAGCACACAAAGCCCATCAAAGTACGTCGACCATTGTTCCTCCGCGCAGCCTTGCTTCAGGAGCGCCATATCCACAATCACCAGCCGATGCCCTCGATTTTTCCAATTGAGCATGTCTTGCATGCCCACTCCGCGATATGGCGTCTTGCCAGATTGCGCCAATAACTGCCAGCTCTGCCATAAACCAGCGTCCTGTGTCACCACCAAAATAGGCTGTACTTGCATCTTTTCCTCGCGTGCTTGAAGAGCAAGCTCAACGCTCTGTGAAAGCATTTGCTTTGGCCCGCAAAATAGGTTTAAGCAGGTACTGCATCAGGGTGCGCTGCCCTGTCAGGATATGAACTTCCGCCTGCATGCCCGGAATGATCGGCCGCGAGTCGTCACCCACATGGGCACGATCAGTTCGCACCTTCACGATATAAAAAGAGTTGCCTTTCTCGTCGGTGATCGTGTTGGCAGCAATTTGCTCCACTTTGCCTGCCAGCCCCCCGTAAATTGCAAAGTCATAAGCTGTGAACTTGACTTCTGCCTTCTGACCAAAATGCAGAAAACCGATATCTTTCGGATTGATCTGCACTTCCAGCAGCAAGGTGTCATCCATCGGAACAATATCCAGAATATCCTTGCCAGGCTGCACCACCCCACCGACGGTGTTGGCCATCAGGTTGTTGACCGTGCCCCGCACCGGAGAGCGCACTTCCGCCAGCTTGACACGATCCTGCAGCGCCAACTGCCCCTGCTCCAAAGACGAAAGCTTGCCCCGGGTCTCCGAGAGTTCCACTCTGGCGAGGTTGCGTGCGTTTAGCTCTGACTCTTGCACCTTGCGCTCGGCCTCCTGGATCGCTGCTTGGATGCGGCCGATCTGCGCACCTGCAGCCTTGGCCTCACCACAAAAACGTGCGACATCACGCTGCAAGCGCAGCAGATCAACTTCCGACACGGCGCCGCTGCTCAGCAAAGGCTTGGTCACCCGCAACTCTTCAGAAGTCAAGCTGCAGCTGGATGCAGCCTGATCACGGTTGGCCATGGTTTCGCGCAACTCCTGCTGTCGCTGATTGAATTGGTCTCGTGCAATGCTGACTGCAGTCTGCAATTCTTGGTTTTTGCTTTCCCACACCCGCCGTTCCATCTCGACCACATGCGGGGCCTGCTTGAGCACATCGTCAGGGACCTTGAAAGGTTCTCCAGTGGCCAGAGCCTCCAGGCGTGCGGCCTTCGCTTTCAGCGCCAGGGTCTCCGCCCTGTTTTCCCCCAGCGAAGCCGTCGAGCGCGTAGGATCCAACCGGAGCAATACCTGCCCAGCGTCCACCCTTTGACCGGGCCGCACCAGAATTTCCTCTACGACCCCCCCATCTAGGCTTTGCACCACCTGCACTTGCCGCGATGGCACCACCTTACCCTGACCACGCACCACTTCATCGATAGAGCCCAGGCTGGCCCAGATCAACAGCACAAGCACACAAAGCAGGGAGCTCCACAGCAAGATGCGCGACCCCTTGGCCTGCTGCTGGCTGGCGGCCCACTGCGCATCAGCCGCCAGATCAGACGCCGCCAATGTGTCTTTTTTGGCATCGCCTTCCACCAGCCAGTTCTCCCAGCGCTGCTTCCAGCTGTTTGACTTGCTCTCAGGCTGTTTCATGTACGCCCCCCTGCTCGAGCAATCCGACCCGATTTGAGTGCTTGGATCACCTGCTCCTTGGCACCATCTGCCACGATTTTTCCGCAATCGATCACAATCAGACGGTCAACCAACTCCAGCAGCGCGGTTCTGTGCGTGACCAAAATGATCGTCTTGTCTGCACTGGCACGCTGCAAACGTTGTCTTAGCAAGGCTTCGCTTTGGTTGTCCAAATTGCTGCTGGGCTCATCCAGCAACAGGATTGGAGGGTCCTGAATCAATGCACGGGCCACAGCGATCGACTGGCGCTGCCCCCCGGACAACGATTCGCCACGCTCGCCAATCGCCATGTCATAGCCTTTCGGATGCTCGGCAGCGAACTCATCCACGCCGGCGATCTGTGCGGCATGCAGCATGTCACTTTCAGAGGCATAGGGAGCACCCACCAACAGGTTGTGCTTGAGGCTGCCGTAAAAGAGCATCGGGTCCTGAGGCACATGGCCGATGGAACGCCGCAAATCAATTGGATCCATCTGGCGCACATCCACGCCATCAACCAGGATCACGCCCTCCGTGGGTTGGTACAACCCCAGAATGAGCTTTTCCAGAGTGGTTTTTCCGGAGCCTATGCGGCCAATCACCCCTACTTTTTCACCAGGGCGAACCTGAAAGCTCACACCTGTCAGAGCAGGCTGCGCCTGCCCGGGATAGGTAAAGCTGACTTGGCGAAACTCAATCCCACCCTTGATGACGGGACGTGCCACAAACTCTTTGTCGGCACCATGCTCCACGGGCATCTTCATGTAATTGTCGATAGAAGCCAGCGAAGTGCGCGCATTGTGGTACTGCATCATCAAGCCTGCGACCTGCCCCAGTGGAGAAATGCAACGCCCGGCAATCATTGAGGCGGCAATGATCCCACCCATCGACAACTGGGCCCCTTGCACCAGATACACACCGATGACCACGACCGCCACCGTTACCAGTTGCTGCATCACCTGTACGAAATTCACATTAGCAGAGGAAATCAGCTTGATCTTGCCCCCTATCAGGGCAATGTACTGCGATGCACTCTCCCACAGCCGCTGCACGCCGCCTTGGGCATTCAAGGTCTTGACGGCATCCAGATTGGTCAGTGCTTCCACCAGCAGCGCATTCCGTTGTGAAGTGGCCTGGAACGTCTTGACCGTCAAGCTCTCCAAGCTGGATTGCGCAAAGAATGACACCAGCAAAACCAACCCAATCGCCACAACTGGGGGCAGCACCATCCAGGGTGAAATCCAGGCTAATGCCACCAAGAACAGCAGCACAAACGGCAGATCCACCAAGGTGGTGAGGCTGGCTGAGGCGATGAAGTCGCGCACGGATTCAAACGACCGCAAGTTGGCTGCAAAGGAGCCCACCGATGCGGGGCGACTTTCCATGCGCAAATCCAGAACACGCTCCATGATTTGCGCTGAAAGCTGCACGTCGATGCGCTTGCTCGCGGTATCAACCACATAGGCCCGGGCCGTCGCAAGCACAAAGTTGAAGAACAGGATCAAACCCACACCGATGGCCAGCACCCACAGGGTCTCCACCGCATTGTTGGGAACCACGCGGTCATACACATTCATGCTGAACAAGGGAATCGCCAGCGCAAACAGATTAATGAGCACTGCCGCCAACAGTGCATCCCGGTATAGACGCTTGTTGTCCAGCACCGCGGACCAGAACCAGTGCCCTTGCTTTCCTTCCACCACTTGCGACGCCCGCTTTTCAAAGCGGAACTGAGGCCGAACAAAGCAAAGATAGCCGGTGTAGATGGCCTGCAGTTCTTCCGCCGGCATCTCGACCGGGCTGCTGACCTCAGGGAACTGCAGCAGGAACGAACCATCTTCGCGTTCTTCCAGCAAGATGGCGGCGCGGCGGTCATGCAGCAACACAATCGCTGGCAGCAATCCGGTCGGTATGCCCTGCAGCGCTCGCCGCAGAATGCGGGAGCTGAACTTGGCGCGGGCGGCTGCACGCTCCAGCAGAGATGGCGTGAGGCGGTTGTTTTCCAACGGCAAGCCATTGCTCAACGCCTGTGCGGTGTACGGCGCGCCATGAATGCGGGTGACTTCCACCAGGCAATCCAGCAAAGGATCGTCTTGGGTGCTGTGCGGGGGGAGCCGGTCTGCGGCATGTACCGTATCAGGGGCCGACAGGGTCTCTTGGGAGGTATCCATAGGAGGGTATCTGTCGTGTTAAATCAAACCGTCGTCATCGGGCAGTAAGTCCAGCGAATTGCGTAAACGCTCACGCACTTGCTTGCGGCGATTGAGCTTTTCCAGCGCCTGGGGCGGTAGATCCGTCAATCGCAGCGTGCCATTGCTCAGCAAAGCATCCACCAAATCCTCCAACACCCGGATGAAATCATCATCCAGCGCTGAAAAGTCTTGCCGGCCTTTACGAGGCCTATCGTTTACATCTTTTGTTGCCATAGTGCCCTCCCTCGCTTGGGCGCTGTATGCCCCCCTGCAGCGGAGGGGGGCACGTCATCAGTTAGCTGTGCGCGGCGCGGTCGAACCGGTCTGCTGCAGTGCCACGGGGGTCAAATTACTTGTGTCAGGCAGCACATCGGAGCAAGCCATCACAGGATCGTCCGGCAAGACCAGGTTTTGCTGTTCATCTGGCTGCTTGTCGTTGTAGGGCTGTGCCAAGCCCAAGGTCTGCAGCACCTGGCTTGACAGCGTCAACCAGTAGTACTCAGCCTTCTTCAGGTCGTACTCCGCGTTCAGCAGCGCGCGGCGGGCATCAAACAGCTCGTTCTCGGTGTCCAGCAAGTCCAGCAGCGAACGCTGACCAATGCTGAATTGCTGCTGGTAAGCCACGCGCACTTTGGAGGTCGACAACTCATGCTCGCGCAGGAAAGGCAACTGCTGGCGCAAACGCTGGATGTTGTTCCAGGCAATCGAAAGCTCTTGCTGCACATTGCGGCAGGTGTAGTCACGCACATCCCGAGCAGCATAGTTTTGCGCAGCAGTCTGGCGCAGGCGTGCGGAGTCTGCACCACCACGGTACAGGGGATACGTCAGCATCAGCTGCACGCGGGAGCTTTGCACGTCGCGGTACAAGGCACCGGGCTGCTCGCGATCACGGCCGGTGGAAGCGCGCAGATCTACGGTAGGGGCAAACGCAGCTTTGGCGACCTTTTCACCAGCCTCGGCCGCCTGCACCAAGGCCTGCTTGGACAGGATGGTCGGATTGGCGCGCAAGGCATCCTCAAAGTTCTTGGTCTGGCCAACCACCGGCAACCCGGTTACCGCAGCGGGTACGGGCTCCATCTGTGCTGGCGGGTAATCACCGACCAGACGGCGGTAGCGCTGGGTGACGTCATTGAGGTTGTTGCTCTCGGTCATCAGATTGGTTTGCGCCAGCGACAGGCGACCGCTGGCCTGTTCCATGTCTACACCACGCCCGACGCCCGACTGCTGTCGCTCACGCAGTTGGTTGAGTGTCGTCTGGTGCATGGAAAAGTTCTCCTGCGCCAGGGTCTGCATGTTGCGATAACGCTGTACATCGAGGTAAGCCGCCACAGCCTCATTGGCCAAGGCGTTGGTGGTGGAGCGCAGGTCGTAGTACTTGGACAGCTTCTCGAAGCCGAACTGGCGAATGCGGTTGGTGGTAGCCCCTGCATCAAAAATCAGCTGGCGCAACTCGAGATTCCAGCCGGGACGATTCCAGTCGTAGGAAGACACATTTTCAATGTTGCTGCGCCATTCCTTGCCCACCCAGCCCGAAGCGGTCACCTGCGGACGCCAGCCAGCGCGTGCAATGTTCTGATCTTCCAGCGAAGACACAAAATCATGGTACCGGGCCATGATCTCGGGGTGGGATGTGATAGCACGATCCACGATCTGGTTGAGTTGTGGCTGCGCTACAGGTAAAGCTTGTGCCACCGCTGCGGGAGCGGCCTGCTGGGCCCAGGCACCTACGGCCAGGGAGGTTAAGCCCAAGGAAGCTATCAGGCGCGGAAGTTGACGCATTTTCATAAGAGTGCTCTCTAGTGAGTTGCAACGGCCCCGCCTGATTGAAAAAACCAATCAGAAAAAGGCTTAGATTTAAATTTACATAAACTGTAATTTACTTACGAAAAAAAATACATCCATCTCCAAGCCGCTTATCTAGGTCACATCCTTTCTCTTAGGCTGATGCAGGAAAAACCCTACACAAACAAAAAAGCTATCACTACACACAATCGATAGTGAAAATCCCAAGTAAAACATTGCCTTTGTGGTCGAAGAATTTTTATCAAATTCATTTTTGATAGCAAAAAGCGCTTGAATTTAAAGAGATTCAACAATCTTTCATGTTGAAACCCTTTAAATTCAAGCGCTTCTTGCTATTTTTTTAGGAATTAAATAAATTTCCAGCACGCCAGACGAGTGTATGTAAAAAACTACACTTCGACCGGTGCTGCGTTCCTGGGCAACTCCACTTTGAAGCGCTGCTGCGCCAGGGATTCCAGCCCGAACTCAGTCAGGAGCTGTTGCAGGCGCTCGGCTGCGCTGCGTTTCTTGTGGCCGGTGTAGCGCGCCACGATCAGTTCGTTCTTCATGCTGTGCTCCCAGCCCACCAGTTCGGTCACTGTTACTTGGTAGCCACTGGCCTCCAGGTACAGGCAGCGCAGCACGTTGGTGATCTGGCTGCCCATTTCCCGCGTGTGGATGGGGTGGCGCCACAGCTCGGCCAAAGGGGTGCGCGACAGGCTCATGGCCTTGGTCTGGCGCAGGCAGGCGGCAACTTCTGCCTGGCAGCAGGGCACCAGCACCATGGCCTTGGCCTTCTTTTCCAGCCCAAACGCAATCGCATCGTCTGTGGCGGTGTCGCAGGCATGCAGCGCTGTGACCACGTCAAAGCGCTCGGGCATGGCGTCGGCACGCGTGGATTCGGCCACCGACATGTTCAGGAAATGCATGCGGTCAAAGCCCAGCTCGGCCGCCAGCTTCTGCGACGCCTCAACCAAGGGCGCGCGGGTTTCAATACCGTAGATATGGCCCTGCGCCTGGGCCTTGAAGTACAGGTCATACAGGATGAAGCCCAGGTAGGATTTGCCAGCGCCATGGTCCGCCAGTGTGAGGGGCTGGCCGCCCTGCCCCAGGTCCTGCAGGATGGGTTCAATGAATTGGTAGAGGTGATAGACCTGCTTGAGCTTGCGGCGCGAGTCCTGGTTGAGCTTGCCGTCGCGCGTCAGGATGTGCAGCGCCTTGAGCAGTTCAATACTTTGTCCGGGCTTCAAATCCAACTGCGCTGCAATATCTTGCGCCGCTGGTTTGGCTGCTTTGCCTCCGGCTGCAGATCCCGTTCCTTGGGCCATTTTGTGGTTCTTAGCCATTACTTCTTCTCTTGCGCAGCAGCGCCCACATCCCGTGCAGCTATGGGGCAGCGTGCGCCCACATCCAGATCCAGCCAGCCTTCGATACCCATATCTTGCAGCACCTGCATATTGCGCTCGTAAATCATCTCGGCTTCAGGGAAGGCTTCTACAGCCTTGTCGATGCTGTCTTCCCGGATCAGATGCAATGTGGGGTAAGGCGCGCGATTGGTGCAGTTGGTCACATCGTCCACATCGGTGCCTTCAAACTGGAACATGGGGTGGAACGATGCCACCTGCAAAATACCGCCCAAATCCAGCTCTTCGACCAAATCATCCGCCAGCTCGGTGAAGTCATTAAAGTCCAGAAAATCTTGCAACGCATGAGGCAAGATGAGCAAGGTGGTGTCTCGCTTTTCGGGCGAAATTTCAGCCAGCGCCTCCAGCTCGCGGTGCAGATCTATGGCCACACCTTCAGCGTCAGTTGCCTGGCTCACCACGTAGTGGATTTGGCCTTTCACATGCACACTTTTGGCAAAGGGGCACAGGTTCAAGCCAATCACGGCCTTTTCCAGCCAACACACCGTGTCAGCGATCACGATGTCTTCAGGGTAGGAAAGTTCGGTGGTGGTATCGGTCATGTGTCGCCCTTAAAAACAAATGGGGGCACCATGCCCCCTCTTGTGTTATGGCCCGGATTCTAGCCATCCCATGGCTTGGCTGCAGGCCACAGTGTGATTGGCGCTTGCGCCAGCGCAAGCTTGGCTGCAGGCCACAGTGTGATTGGCGCTTGCGCCAGCGCAAGTTCTCTAATTCATCGCAGCAGGCAGCAGTTGCTGCCCGGTGATGCGCGCATGCTCTTTGGCTGCGTAGCGGTCTGTCATGCCAGCCACAAAATCTGCGACTGCACGTGCTCGCGCAGCGGGGCTTGCGGCCTGTTGTGCTCGCCAGGCGAACCGGGGTTTCATCATGGAAGGCTGCGCCATGTACGCATCAAACAGTTCGCGCACCATTTGGCGCGCGGCATCCATGGTGTGCATCACCTGCTCGTGGCGGTACAAATGATGAAATAGAAAGTGCTTGAGCGCTTGGGACTGCGTCTGCATCGCATCGCTAAAGCGCACCAGTCGTTGCCCGTATGCACGCACATCATCCACATGCTGCACACCAGCCTGGGCAATGTGCAGGCGCGTGGTATGAATCACGTCATACACCTGTGCACTCAGCATGCGGCGAATGGTTTCGTAGAGCAGTCGGCGCTGGGCGTGGGGCTGTGCCAGTTGGGGGTATTCAGCCAGCGTCTGCGTATAAAAGTGGGCAAACAAGGGCACCGATTGCAGTTGCTCCAAGCTGATGAGGCCGGAGCGCACACCATCGTCCACGTCGTGGGCGTTGTAGGCGATGGCATCGGCCAAATTCGCCAGTTGCCCTTCCAGAGAAGTTTGCTGTCCTGTCAAAAAGCGTGCAGCTACGCCGTGGGGCTCTTGCGCCTCCAGCTTGAGGGCATTGGCACGCGAGCAGTGCTTCAAGATGCCTTCGCGCGTTTCAAAGGTCAGGTTCAGACCGTCGTATTGCGGATAGCGCTCTTCCAAGTAATCCACCACCCGCAGACTTTGCAGGTTGTGCTCAAACCCACCAAAGTCTTGCATGCAGGCATTGAGTTCATCTTGGCCAGCGTGCCCGAAAGGAGTGTGCCCCAGGTCGTGGGCCAGGCAAATCGCTTCCACCAAGTCTTCGTTCAAACCCAAGGGCCGCGCGATGGAGCGACCCAGCTGCGCAACCTCCAGTGAGTGGGTCAGGCGCGTACGGAACAAGTCACCCTCATGGTTCACAAACACCTGGGTTTTGTACACCAAGCGCCGAAAGGCGCTGGAGTGCACGATGCGATCGCGATCACGTTGGTGCTCTGTGCGCGTGGGGGCAGCGCTGTCTGCATACCTACGCCCCCGTGTGGCTTGCGGCAGACTGGCCCAAGGAGACAACAACGATGCAACCATCCACCCTCCGAATTTCAAGCCAAATCATGCGCTAACGCTTACTGGACGAGCGCTAGCAGCTATCAACTATGCAGTCTGGATACCCACCCCTTGGGCACAGCAGGTATCAATCACTTGCCGCACCAGATGGTCTGGGGCGGAACGCATGGTGGCCTTGCCCGGGCCATCAATCAGCACAAAGCGGATCTCACCAGCTTCTGCTTTTTTGTCCACACGCATGTGCTGCAGGTAGGCGCCCGCGTTGTCTTTGGCATCCAACACAGCGCCGCGGGTAGGCAAGCCGGCGCGTTCAATCAAGCGGGTCAAGCGCGCCACAAAATGCGCGTCCACCAAGCCCAGTTGGAGCGATAAATGGGCGGCCATCACCATGCCAGCCCCCACCCCCTCGCCATGCAGCCAGTTGCCATAGCCCATGCCTGCTTCTATGGCATGCCCAAAGGTGTGACCAAAATTCAAAATAGCCCGCAACCCCGCTTCTTTTTCATCCTGCCCCACCACCCAGGCTTTGATTTCTACGCTGCGCTGCACAGCATGCAGCAGTGCTTGGCGATCGCGCTGGCGCAGCGCATCCATATGCGTCTCCAGCCACTCAAAGAACGCCATGTCCGCAATCGGCCCATATTTGATGATTTCTGCCAGCCCTGCAGACACCTCCCGATCGGGCAAAGTATCCAGCGAGGCCAAGTCACACACCACCAGCTGCGGCTGGTAGAACGCACCAATCATGTTCTTGCCCAGCGGGTGGTTGATGGCGGTTTTACCGCCAACGCTGGAATCCACCTGCGAGAGCAGCGTCGTAGGTACCTGCACAAAGGGCACACCGCGCATATAGCTCGCAGCCGCAAAGCCCGTCATATCGCCGATCACACCGCCGCCCAGTGCGAATAACACCGTTTTACGATCGCAACCATTGGCCAGCAAACCATCAAAAATCACATTCAAGGTTTGCCAGTCTTTGTGTGCCTCTCCATCAGGCAGCACCACCGTATGCACCTTGGCATATTTCGACGCCAAAGCAGCCTGCAGCCGCTGTGCATACAAAGGCTGTACGGTGTCATTGGTCACAATGACTGCTTGCGCAGCAGGCGGACAGTGCGAAAAAGTGGCTGGCGCCCCGATCAGATCGCTGGCAATCACGATGGGGTAGGAGCGGTCTCCCAAATCAATACAAACGGTCTGGCTCTGAGGGGTCACGGCAAGCTTCTTTGTCAACAAACCAAGCCGTATGCGGCCTGGTGAATGGGGGGGTCACTGCTTAAAGCACTAAGCGCTGCGTCTGTTTATACCTTCAATCCGCCACTTCTTCGCTGCAGCCGGGACCGCCCAGCAACCCTGCCAGTTCTGCTTGCATACAAATTTTGCGACTCACTTGCGCGGTATTTTGCCGCGCTGCATCCACCACATAATGCGCGGTTTCCAAGTACAGCGGGCCACGCACCTGCAATAAATCACGCAACCGCTTGAGTGGATCTTCCCCCTGCATCAAAGGCCGCGAGGTATCGGTGCGCAGCCGCCGTGCAATATCTTCGGGCAGCGATTGCAAATAAAACACCGTGCTCAATGCACGCAGCGCCACGCGGTTTTCTGGCCGCAAGACAGCCCCGCCCCCGGTCGAAATCACCGATGCTGTCTTTTCTTGCAAAAGCTCAACCAAAACCTTCGCTTCGACCTCTCGAAACGCGGCCTCGCCTTGGGCAGTAAAAAAGTCTTTGATGCTGCAGCATAGGCGTTGCTCAATCACATGGTCGGTATCAACAAACCGCAGTTTCCATAACCGCGCAAGCTGGCGACCTATGGTGGATTTGCCTGAACCAGGCAAACCGATGAGAGAGATATGCACGAAATTTTCCTGATTCACAGATGCACAAAGACCGCCAGCGGCGGTCTTTGATTGTTACCGATAGCCACAGGCTTCAGTTACGAGCAATCGCATCGGTCACCATTCGGGGGGTGATAAATACCAGCATTTCGCGCTTGGTCGACTCGCGTGTGCGGCTCTTGAACAGATTGCCAACTCCTGGAATATCCCCCAACACCGGCACCTTGTTGACCTGGTTGGTTTCTTCCATTTCAAAGATACCGCCAATTACCACCGTGCCGCCGTTCTCTACCAGCACCTGGGTCTTGATGTGCTTGGTATCAATCGCGACACCCTGCAAGGTGGTTTCACCACGTGAGTCCTTGTTCAAGTCCAAGTCCATGATGATGTTGCCTTCAGGGGTGATTTGCGGCACCACTTCAAGTTTCAGTACCGCCTTCTTGAAAGCCACGGTGGTTGCGCCATTGGGGGCTGTCTGGGTGTAGGGGTACTCCGTACCTTGCTCAATCACGGCTTGCGTCTGATCCGCCGTCAGCAAGCGCGGGCTGGAGATCACCTTACCCACGCCTTCTGCTTCCATGGCTGACAGCTCCAAGGATAAGAAGCGGGTGAGCCCCGAGTTAAAAATACTCAAGGCCAACGTTCCTGCAGTGCCACCGGTCGACAACCCAGCAGGCAAGTTCACAAACGGCGAGTTGGTCGTAGTTCCAAAACTGTCGTAACCACTCCCTATGCTGCCACGACCTGCCCTGTCATAACCACCGCCAAACTTCACACCCAGCGATCGACCAAACGTATCTCGCGCCTCGACAATCCGCGCTTCAATCAGCACTTGTCGCACTGGCACATCCAGCTTTTTCAACAAATTGGTAATTTCTTCCAGCTTGCTGGACGTATCAGTCACAAATAACTGGTTGGTACGTGGCTCGGCAATCGCTGAGCCTCGCGTTGACAAGAATCTCGTGCTGGCCTCGCTATTGCCACTGTTGTCCGCAATTTGCTTTTTCAACTCTTCCGCCTTGGCGTAATTGATCTGGAAACCTTGGGTACGCAAAGGTTCCAGTTGCTCAATATTGCGTGCGGCTTCAAAGTCTCGTTTGGTACGTTCGTCGATCTCATCTTTGGGGGCGATCCACAGCACGTTGCCGTTTTTCTTCATCCCCAAGCCTTTGGCCTCCATGATGATGTTCAAAGCTTGGTCCCAAGGCACATCTTTCAAGCGCAGGGTCAAAGAACCACCTACCGTATCGGAAGTCACGATATTGAAATTCGTGAAATCCGCAATCACTTGCAGCAGCGAGCGCACTTCAATATTTTGAAAGTTCAACGACAGGCGCTCCCCAGTAAAGCCAGGGCCTCTCGTCAGCTTCGTAGGGTCTGTCTTTTTAGGGCGCACTTCCAGCACAAACTGGCTATCACTCTGGTAAGCGCTATGCTCCCACTCACCGGTAGCTTCTACCTGCAGACGCACCCGGTCAGCCTGCTGGCTTGCCGTGATACTTTGTACTGACGTTGCAAAGTCCACGACATCCAAACGGCGGCGCAAGCCTTCCGGCAAACTCGTCTTCAAGAGATCAATGGTGAGGCCTTTACCCTCGGTACGTACATCGGCACTCACCATGGACGAACCCAGGTTGACGATCAATCGCCCCGCCCCATCTGCTCCTCGTCGAAAATCCACGTCTTTCAGCGCAGCCGCCCCATCTTGAGGCGCCGATGGTGCCAATGCACGCCGACTGGACGAGCTAGCTGGCTGTATCGCCGCCGCTTGCTGCACCGGATCCAGAAACACCAAAACCGTGTTTCCGCTCACTTCCGTGCGGTAGGTGGTGGCAGCTTTCAGGTTCAACACAAGACGTGTTCGCCCAGAGGCTTCAACGACATTCGCAGTATTCAAATTTCCCTGTTGAATATCCACCAATGAATGCCCCATCGCATTGCTTGTGTCAGGAAAATCCAGTGCGATCCGCGCTGGAGACTGGATAGAAAAACCAGTTACGGGCTGGGCCAAAGGCTCGGAAAGCTCAATGCGCACCACCTCCCCACCGCCTTGCATGGAGCCAGTTACAGACTGCACACTGGCAGCCCAAGCATGCGCCGTCGCTAAAGCAGTCATAGAGACAACGAACCAGCGGAAAGGTACCAAACTTTTCTTGTGTTGCATTATTTGCTTCCCTCTTGCAGATCAAGCGTTGTCATTCTCTCCACCCAATCACCCGTGGCATCTTGAACGATTTCTCTCAGCTTGATACTGTGCTCCCCGATTTGCAAAATACGACCGTAGTTTTGCCCGAGATAATTACCAGTCTTCACCTGATAAATCAGCTGATTAACGCGCAATAAAGCAGTGTCTTGCCCATCTTTACGCATACTACCAACCATCGACATGCTATCTAACGGATAGCTTTCCAACTCTTCTTTGCGACGATTTTTCTCTGCCAGCAAAAGTGCCATATTAGACGTATTTTGAGCAGATTCTCTGCTTAAAACTTGCGTAAGCTTGAGCATATTAAAGGGATCCATCCCCTGAGATGCCGTATAAGCCTGTGGCGTAAAAACAGAGGGTTCTTTCAGTGGTTGAACCCTTGGCTTGGTCACGGCTTTTTGCGATGCGATCCACTCTCGTAAATCACCATGCTCCTCACCCCAGCACCCCGTTAACAAAAGCAATGCTGCACACTGAGAGATCATGAGTTTTTTATATATCATTTCCCTCAAGCCCCTTTACCCTTTTTCTTTTGAGCCTGCGTCTTACGCTGTGCGCTCACCTCTTCTGCATCTAGATACCTGTAGGTTCTAGCTGTTGCATCCAGCACCAATACACCATCCGCTCCTTTAGGAGCTATAGAAATATTGTTTAGCGTCACAATACGCGGCAAGTGTGCAATATCCGAGGCAAACAATCCCATATCATGAAAGCCCCCTGAAATTTTCACTGAAATCGGCAACTCTGCATAATAGTCATTAATTGCTTCTGAGCCAGGCTTGAATAATTCAAACTGCAAGCTACGTCCTAAGCCAGCTTGATTAATGTCTGAGAGCAACGCAGCCATTTCTGATTTGCTTGGCAATTGCTTCTCTAACTGAAGCACATACTGCTGCACTTGCTCTCTCTGTCTTTTCAAGCCATCCAAGCTGACTGCCTTTAACAGCTTTTTTTCATAATCTGCTCGCAAACTCACTTCGGAAGAACGGGCCGCTTCCAGATCTTGTTCATAGCTGCTCAAATAAAGATACCAAGCTATTCCAATAGTAAAAATCGCGATACCAACACAGAGAAAAAATTTTGGCAGAAATGGCCATAGCGAAGGATCTTTAGGATCCAAATTCTGAAACTGCGTTTTTAGCTCTTGAAAATGCAATTTAATATCAACAGAGCTTTTCCGAGATGATTTGATCATGGATTCCCACCTCCATTTGCATCTGCGGGAAGAATCAGAGAAAACGTCAAATTAAAATTTACCACCTTGCGTTGATCCTTCGGTGACAACGCCACGCTCCCTGCGACGATTTCCTTAAGATTGGGCTTGGTAAACCAAGGCGTTCCTCCTGACAGGTTTCGTAAAACCTCTGAAACACGCTCATTGGACTGCGCAACCCCTTTCATTTCGACCATTAATCCTGTTTGCTTTAAAGAGGTGATATAAACCCCTTCTGGGAGCTGGCGCACCAACTCCATCAATAAATGCACAGGTAAATTTCGATTTGCTTGCAAATCCTCCACGGCCTTTTGTCGCTCTCTTAAGGCAGTGATTTCCCCTTCAAGACCTTCAATTTCTTTGATCTGCTGATTGAGAACTGCAATTTCTGACTGTAGAAATGCATTTCGGTCCTGCTGCTCTTGAATGCGGATCTGGAACCACCAATAGATCAGCCCAACCACCAAAATCCCTGCAATCACCGACATAAACATCGTGATCTGAAACGCTTCTTTGCGCCGCTTGCGTGCAGCTTCACGATGAGGCAGGAGGTTAATCAAAATCATGACAAGAACCTCCGCATGGCCAAACCACATGCTGTGAGGTACATCGGTGCATCATTTTTCAATTTGCTTTGATGCACAGTGGCTGCAAACGACATCTTCTCAAAAGGATTCAGCAAATGAACGGGTAGTTTTATCTGCTCTTGCACCGCTTGCACCAACCCTTGCACCCCTGCACTTCCTCCAAACATCGCAATGTGCTGAACGCTGTGGTAAGGAGTGCTCGTGAAGAAAAACTGCAACGCACGCATGATGTCTTGCGCCATACCAGATACAAACGGATGCAGCACCGCCTCTGCATAATCAGCAGGCAACTCTCCCGTCCTCTTTTTGAGCTCAGCCTCCTCAAGGCTTATGCCATATTGACGTGCAATCAGCTGTGTCAGTTGCGCGCCTCCCAAGCCTTGCTCGCTGTCATGCAAGACCTCGTCGTTGCGCACAATCTGCAAACTGAAATTTCGTGCACCCACTTTGATGAGGGCAATCAAATCCCCCTCGCCTGCATTCGGCAGTTGCGCAATCCAGCGACCCGCAGCTAGACGTGATGCGTACGACTCCACGTCCACCACAACAGGCTTTAATCCAACTAAGACAGCCAAATTGTTAACTTCTTCGACCTTCTCTTTGCGCGTGGCGGCCAAGATGACATCAACGTCCGAAGGATTTTTGAGGTTGCGCCCAATGACGCAGAAATCCAAGCTCACTTCATCCAAAGGGAAGGGAATGTATTGACTGGCCTCTGACTCCACCTGCACTTCGAGCTCTTGCTCACTCAACGCACCTGGAAGAATGATTTTTTTTGTAATGACTGATGAGTGCGACAAGGCTAGCGCGACGTGTTTTGCACGTGTCCCACTTTTTCTCAGCAGCCGCTTCAGTGCATCCGCAACCTCATCAAATTTTTCGATATTGCCGTCGACCACCCAATCACTATCCAAAGCCTCCGAAGCACAGCGCTCCAAGATCCAAGCGCCTTGACCATCTTGATTGAGTTCGACGAGCTTGATTGCTGATGAGCTGATATCCAGACCAATAAGCGGATCAGGTTTCCGCTTAAAAAGGGATCCCATAGAGATCACAGGCCCCTCCCTTCCCGTTTCATTTTGATGAATAGAAAATCACAATTCGAATGCATGCTATCAGCAAGGGTATAAATCGACCAAGTGCCCATCATCGTCCTCCGATGCAGCACCGTTGCCAAAAGCACACGCTTTGATCCTTATCAGCCTAGCTTCGCTGCCAAAGGTTGGTTCTGCACGACACATCCCTTGAGATCACCCGCCTAGAGTGTTTTTCTATAATGCTTTTCCCCATTTGAGTGGAGCGACATGCCTACCTCTCCCGAATCCGGCAAACAGCCATCTTCAACACAAAAAAACGCCCCAAAACCTCGCACGCACTGGCTGGTGCGTGCATTGATTTGGCTCTTTGGCCTCGCTGTTGCAGGCGCACTGGCTCTTGGCATGGTGATTGCTGTTGCACTGGCAATGGCATACCCCAACCTGCCGGATGTTTCTGAGCTTGCAGACTACCGCCCCAAGCTGCCGCTGCGGGTCTACTCTGCAGAAGGCGCCTTGATTGGCGAATTTGGCGAAGAGCGACGAACGCTCACACCTATTGACGAAATCCCCAAAGTCATGGTGGATGCAGTCCTTGCGATCGAAGACACCCGCTTTTTTGAACACGGTGGCGTTGACTACAAGGGCATGCTGCGCGCGGCTTTGGCCAACTTGGGCAAAGTGAAAAGCCAAGGAGCCTCAACCATCACCATGCAGGTCGCACGGAATGTGTACCTGTCCACGGAAAAGACCTACACCCGCAAGATCTATGAAGTGCTTCTCACTTTCAAACTGGAGCACCTTCTGACCAAGGAGAAAATTCTTGAGATCTATATGAACCAGATCTTTTTAGGTCATCGCGCTTATGGCTTCGCAGCAGCCAGTGAGGTGTATTTTGGCAAGCCACTGAAAGACGTGACCGTGGCAGAAGCAGCGATGCTGGCCGGCCTGCCTAAAGCACCTTCTGCCTACAACCCCATCAGCAACCCCAAGCGCGCCCGCATCCGCCAGCTGTACATCATTGAACGCATGGAGGAAAACGGGTTCATTACTGCTGAGCAGGCCCGCATCGCGCGTGAAGAACCTCTGCAACTGCGCAACGCCGGCCGCAGTGGCGGAGTCAATGCAGACTATGTTGCAGAAATGGCGCGCCAGCTGGTCTATGCACAATATGGCGATGAAGCCTATACCCGCGGCTTGAATGTCTACACGACGCTCAATGCAGGTGAGCAAGAAGTCGCGTATACCGCTTTGCGCAAAGGCATCATGGACTACGAGCGCCGCCAGCGCTATCGTGGCCCCGAGAAATTCATTGCGCTACCTAATGACAAGGCCGCACTTGAAGATGTGATTGATGACACCCTGGCACAGCACCCTGACAACGGGGATGTTCTTGCTGCCGTAGTTTTGCAAGTCGCAAACCGCTCTGTAACCGTGCAACGCCCTGATGGCCAAACATTGGTCATTAGCGGGGATGGGGTGAAGCCTGTCGAATCCGGTCTGAGCGATAAAGCTGCGCCCAACATCAAAATTCGCCCTGGCGCTGTGATACGCATTATCGAAACGAGCAAAGGCAAGTGGTCTGCCACGCAGCTCCCTGAAGTTGAAGGTGCATTTGTTGCGGTAGACCCTCGCACAGGTGCCATCCGCGCCTTGGTGGGCGGCTTCGACTTCCAGAAGAACAAGTTCAACCACGTCACACAGGCGTGGCGCCAGCCCGGCTCCACCTTCAAGCCGTTCATATTCTCTTCTGCGCTTGAAAAAGGCCTGAGCCCAGCGACGCTCATCAACGACGCGCCCTTGGTCTATGGTGCCAGCGTCACCGGTGGTCAGCCTTGGGAGCCTCGCAATTACGACGGCAAGTTTGAAGGCCCCATGACCGCGCGCACCGCATTAGCCAAGTCACGCAACATTCCTTCGATTCGTGTACTGGACTTCACCACACCGAAGTTCACACAAGAATGGATTACCCGGTTCGGGTTTGATGCCAGCCGACACCCCGCCTATCTGACCATGGCACTGGGTGCTGGCTCGGTCACGCCCATGCAGATGGCAACCGCTTTCTCGGTCTTTGCCAATGGTGGCTACCGCATCAACCCCTGGCTGATTGCCAAAATCACCGACCACAAAGGACGTGTGCTTTCCGAATTCACCCCAAAGCCTCTGGAGCAGCAAGAGCGAGCAATTGACGCACGCAACGCATTCGTGATGAACAGCATGCTGCAAACCGTCGCCAAATCAGGCACCGCAGCGCGGGCACAAGCCACGCTCAAACGGCCTGATTTGTACGGAAAAACAGGCACTACCAATGATGCTGTGGATGCCTGGTTTGCGGGCTACCAGCCTACGTTGGCTGCCATCACATGGATTGGCTACGACAACCCACGCAATCTGGGCTCGCGCGAAACCGGGGGTGGCCTGAGCCTGCCTATCTGGATCAGCTTTATGCAACATGCGCTCAAAGACGTGCCCGTTGCCAGCTATCCAGTGCCTGAGGGATTGACCAACATGGGAGGTGAATGGTTCTTCGATGAGTTCATTGGCTCTGCAGGTGTCACCAGCCTCGGCATGGATGCGGGCTACCGCAGCCCCGATGAACCCACGGAAGCGCCCCCCCCCGAAGAGCGCAATCGCATCCTTGATTTATTCCGCAATTAGCGCGTGTCAACAAAAAAGCCCAGTGTGAACACACTGGGCTTTTTTCATAGGTGCGCTGCGCTTTTAGCTACGCCAGCGTCGCAGAAAAGGTCAGCGACAAGCCCGATTGCTCACTGGCAAAGCGGCTCAGATTGGCAAAAAATTCGCCACTGCCCTTGGTACCTTGCCACTGCGCGCCGTCGAACTTATAGTGAAAGCCACCCGCTTTGGCTGCCAGCCAAATTTCATGCAGTGGCTTTTGCTGGTTGATCACAATTTGCGTACGGTTAGCAAACACCAAAGTCACCATACCGCCTACACGCTGTGCATCAATGTCTGCATCCACATCGTCATTAAGGCGGTCACAAGACTGTTCAACTGCCATCAACAGTTGTTCCGCTTTATCTAAATATTCAAGGTCGGTCATTACAATTCACTCATGTTGAATGCTTACCAAATTTTAGTCAGGTGCATTGTCCTTGCCGTTTGTACGGCAGCACTAGGGGCTTGTGGGCAGCGTGGAGATCTGTATCTACCAACAGAGCCTGCCGCCCAAGGGCGTGCCTCTTTGCCTGATGCCGTGGTTCCCACTATGCCCGCACGTGGAACCACTACCCAACCCTAAGCCTTGCCCCGCTACCGCAGCAAGGCCAGCTGCTTGCGCTGCATCAAGCGTTAAAACGACTGGATCTCCTAGAGTAAACACCTTTCACTCTTTGCCCCAGTTCCATGGCCATTGAACTCTACCGCGACAAAACCCACGCTTGCCTGATGTTCACGGACCTGATGGAAGAAGATGGTCAGGCCGTTCAGTGCAACCAGTTTTTGATTGTCGACCACGGTACTGGAGCCATCATCGATCCGGGCGGCAATTTGGCTTTCAATGAGCTGTTCATGGGCATGACGCGGCACTTCCCACCGCAAAAGCTTTCCTATGTGATTGCATCCCATGCTGACCCAGACATCATCGCGTCTTTGGATCGCTGGATGACCAGTACCAAGGCATCGCTGGTCATCTCGCGCGTCTGGGAGCGTTTTGCCCCGCACTTCACCAAAGTTGGCAAAACCGAAGACCGTGTAATTGGCGTGCCAGACAGTGGGGCCCGTCTGCCTCTGGGCCAAAGCGAACTCATTTTGCTGCCTGCGCACTTTATGCATTCGGAAGGCAACTTCCACTTCTACGATCCCATCAGTCGCATCTTGTTCACAGGCGACTTGGCGGTCTCAATGACCTCTGGCGCTGAAGCGCGCAAGCCCGTGGTGAATGTCCAAGCACACATTCCACGCATGGATGCGTTCCACCGACGCTACATGGTTTCCAACAAAATTTTGCGTCTCTGGACCAAGATGGCGCGGCAGTTGGACGTACAAATGCTGGTGCCGCAGCATGGTGCCCCCATCATGGGCAAACGTGCGGTTGAAGACTTTTATTGCTGGATTGAGAACTTGGAATGCGGCATTGATGTGTTCAATGAAAGCAACTACCAAATCCCCGGCGCCTATATTGACCCCGTGACACGCCAAATCCGCGCAGCGCCACTCGCAGCGATGACCGAAGCTTCCTGAGGAGATAATGCCGCCCATGGCATTGTTGGCAGAAGGCATCCTCAAGCTGCACTGGGATCAATCCATTCCCGTAAACGTAGCGCACATCGTCAAGCAAATGCGGGTGCGCCTACAGCTGCAACCCGATCTGCCTGCCAGTGCCGTGTTGTCGATTGCTACCGACAATCAGGCGCACATCACCCTGCAGTCCAGCCTGCCCAGCGTGCACCAGCGTTATGTCGTGGCCCACGCGCTGGCACACGTCGCGCTGCACCATTTGCGCCCCGGCATGACCCAGGCCATCCATATCAGCACAGACTTTCGCCTGGACTTTGGCCTGCGCCACATGGCTGAAGCCAACGACTTTGCGCTACGCTTGCTCTTGCCCGAAGTGGCCTTGCGTTACGCCGTGCAAACCATGCAAGCCCGCGATTGGGAAGAGCTGGCCCATGCCTTCGCGGTGCCCACCTTGTTTATCAAGCAGCGCATGGCGGATGTACAGCTGGATCTGCCCCGCGCCACCCCGCGCCACTTGCGCGGCTTTACCATCGACTTGGAACCCTGAGCCACGCAGCTTCGTAGCGATTGGCCGTGCCATGTGCTCTGTGCCATGGGGCCAACAATCGCCACGCAGCTAACTTAACACCTGCGCACCGGATCAGGCCAGCGCCCGCTGAATCAGAATTTTCTGCACATCGCTGGTGCCCTCATAGATCTGGCACACCCGCACATCGCGGTAAATGCGCTCCACGGGGAAGTCGCTCACCACGCCATAGCCGCCCAGTGTCTGGATCGCAGCGCTGCACACACGCTCGGCCATCTCACTGGCAAACAGCTTGGCCATAGCAGCCTCTTTGAGGCAGGGCTGCCCTGCATCGCGCAGGCTGGCGGCGTGCCAGATCAGCTGGCGGGCCGCTTCAATCTGCGTGGCGCAATCGGCCAGCCTGAAACCCACGGCCTGGTGGTTGAAGATCGGCTGGCCAAAGCTCTCGCGTTCTTTGCTGTACTGCAGCGCGCATTCAAACGCCGCACGCGCCATGCCCACGCTTTGGGCAGCAATGCCAATGCGCCCCCCTTCCAGCGCGCTCAACGCAATCTTGTAGCCGTCGCCTTCGGCTCCGATGAGGTTCTCGGCCGGAATGCGGCAGTGGTCCAAGTTGATTTGCGCCGTGTCGCTGCTGTGTTGACCCAGTTTGTCTTCCAGACGCGCCACCACATAGCCGGGGTTGGAGGTGGGCACCAGGAAGGCACTCATGCCTTTCTTGCCTGCCGCTTTGTCCGTCACCGCAATCACAATCGCTACGTCACCGTTTTGGCCGCTGGTAATGAACTGTTTGACGCCGTGAATGACGTAGCCCCCCCCCTCTTTGGTGGCGGTGGTGCGCAATGCCGAGGCATCGGAGCCCACATGCGGCTCCGTCAGGCAAAACGCGCCCAGCATTTCGCCCCGGGCCAACGGGGTCAGCCACTGCTGTTTTTGCGCTTCGCTGCCATAGCGCATAAGGATGGCGTTGACCGGGCAATTGGTCACGCTGATCACGGTGCTGGTGCCGCCATCGCCAGCGGCAATTTCTTCCAGCACCACGGCCAGGGTGACGTAATCCAAGCCCGCGCCACCGTACTGCTCCGGCACGCACAGGCCATAGCAGCCCAGCGCGGCCAAGCCTTGGTGCACATCTTTCGGGAAATGATGCTCTTTGTCCCAGCGGGCAGCGTGCGGCGTGATTTCTGCCTGCACAAAGCTGCGCACGGCATCGCGGATCATTTGTTGGTCTTCGCTCAACAGCATCTTGTCTCCTTGTCTTTTTAAAAAAGAGAGCTGCTTGTGCGCTGTGTGTTTAGCTTTTTATGCAAAAACACTTTGAAATCTTTATAAATCAAGCGCAAGCAGCTATGGTTTTAATTACCAGTCTTCCCAGCGGTGGCCGTCATAGCGCACCAAGGCACCTTTGTCGGCCTCATCCAACTGCGCCACCGTGGCCAGCATGCCGTGCACGCATTCCTCCACGGTGATGAGTGCGCCTGGGCCGCCCATGTCGGTCTGCACCCAACCCGGGTCCATCGCCACCACCCGTGTGCTTTTCCATGCATCTTGGGCGCAGGCCACCACCATGTTGAGCGCTGCTTTGCTGGTGCGGTACAACCAGGCGCCGCTTTCAGCCTGTGACAGGCGCGACATCATGCTGCTGATGCACACCATGGTGCCGCCAGCGGCTTCCACACACGGCATGACTTGCGGCAGCACCTGCATCAAGCCCAGCACATTGGTGTGCATGACGCGGTCAAAATCTTGCTGCGTGGGCGGGGTGTGGGCGCTGGCGCCATCCCAGGCACCGGCCACGTACCACGCCTGATCCAGCTCCACCCCATCCAGCAGCCAGGCCAGCCCGCTGACACTGGCGGGCTGCGCCACATCCACCACCAGCACTTCGGCGCCTGCAGCACGCAAGGTCTGCGCATCGTCGGCTTTGCGCACGGTGGCAATCACGCGATCGCCCCGCTCCAGACAGGCTTGCACCACGCCACGCCCAATGCCGCGCGATGCCCCGATGACCAAGACCGTTGCCATGCCGACTCCTTTTGGTACGAAATAGGCTTCTAGCGCTGGATGAATAAGCGCCAGAAGCTCTCTTTTTACAGCAGCTCAATCGCCATGGCGGTGCCTTCGCCCCCGCCAATGCACAGCGTGGCCAGGCCTTTTTTCTTACCATGGCGCTGCAGGGCATGAATCAGTGTGACCAGAATGCGCGCACCGCTGGCGCCAATCGGGTGGCCCAGCGCGCAGGCGCCGCCGTGCACGTTGACCTTGTCGTGCGACACCTTCAGCTCGGCCATCAGCGCCATGGGTACCACGGCAAAGGCTTCGTTCACTTCCCACAGGTCGACGTCTTCCACAGTCCATCCCGCCTTCTTTAGCGCCTTTTCGGTCGCGCCCACGGGGGCGGTGGTGAACCACTCGGGGGCCTGGGCGTGCGTGCCGTGGCCGACGATCTTGGCCAGCGGCTTGCAGCCCAGCGCCTGGGCGGTGGATGCACGCATCAGCACCATGGCGGCCGCGCCGTCGTTGATGCTGGAGCTCGACGCTGCAGTGATGGTGCCGTCCTTCTTGAACGCAGGTTTCAGGCTGGTGATCTTGTCCAGCTTGGCCTTGGCGGGGCCTTCGTCCACGCTGATGGTGACTTCGCCCTTGCGGGTTTTGACGGTGACAGGGGTGATTTCGGCATCAAACGCGCCGCTTTGGGCAGCGGCCTGTGCACGCTGCACGCTGGCAATCGCGTAGGCATCTTGCTGCTCGCGCGTGAACTGGTATTTGGCGGCGCAGTCTTCGCCAAAGGTGCCCATGCTGCGGCCAGCTTCGTACGCGTCTTCCAGGCCATCGAGCATCATGTGGTCGTACACCTTGTCGTGGCCCATGCGGTAGCCCGCACGGCCCTTCTTCAGCAGGTAAGGCGCGTTGGTCATGCTTTCCATGCCGCCGGCAATCATCACATCACGGCTGCCCGCAATCAGCTGGTCGTGGGCGAGGATGGTGGCTTCCATGCCTGCGCCGCACATCTTGGACAGCGTCACGGCGCCCGTGCTCTGCGGCAGCCCGCCCTTAAAGCCGGCCTGGCGCGCTGGGGCCTGGCCCTGGCCTGCCATCAGGCAGTTGCCAAACAGCACTTCTTCGACTTGCTCGGGGGCAATGCCGGCGCGCGCTACCGCGGCCTGGATGGCTGCACCGCCCAAGTCATGGGCGGCCAGATCGGAAAAATCGCCCTGGAAAGCGCCCATGGGCGTGCGCGCGGCGCTGACGATAACAACGGGGTCTTGGTGTTGGGGCATATCAAAGTCTCCTTGTGGTGTAAATCTGTGCCAATCCATCAAACAACGTACCGCGGGTGATGCGCTAATGCACCACGTCGGGCAGCAGCCGCCGGCTGCGCTCATAGGGGAAAACATCGTGCACATGGCCTTGCGCAATGCGCGCCTGGTGTGCCTTCCAGAAATCGGGGGTGAGCAAATCGGCGTGGTAGCGCATGAACACATCGCGCACCGCCGGATGGGCCAGCAAAAATGGCTCCATCGTCTCGGGAAAGACATCCTTGGGGCCCACGCGCCACCAGATTTCGCTGCTCATTTCTTCTTGCTCGTTGCGCGGCTGGGGCACCGCACGGAAGTTGCAGTCGCTCAGGTATTCAATCTCGTCGTAGTCGTAGAACACCACCTTGCCGCCACGGGTCACGCCAAAGTTTTTCCACAGCATATCGCCCGGAAAGATGTTGGCGGCCACCAAATCTTTGATGGCATTGCCGTACTCCAGCACCGCACGCTCCAGCGCTGCACGTGGTGCGGCATGCTCCAGGCCCGCATCCATGCACTCTTTGAGGAACATGTTCAGCGGCAGCAAGCGGCGCTCGATATAGAGGTGGTCGATGATGACTTCCAGCTGCCCATCGCCATCGCGGTCACTGATTTCCACGTGCTTGCCCGCCTGGGTTTGCAGCGCCTGCAACAGTTCGGGCGCAAAGCGCTCCAGCGGCAGGGCTACCAGGCTGTATTCCATGGTGTCGGCCATGCGGCCGACGCGGTCGTGCAGCTTGACCAGGCGGTACTTGGCCTGCACCTCCTGGCGCGTGGTTTCCTTGGGCGCGGGAAATTGGTCCTTGATGAGCTTGAACACGTAGGGAAAGCTGGGCAAGTCAAACACCAGCATCACCAGGCCCTGAATACCCGGAGCAATGCGAAACTTGTCCGTGCTGTGCCGCAGGTGGTGCAGCAAATCACGGTAAAACATGGTTTTGCCCTGTTTGGCCAAGCCTAGGGCGCTATAAATTTCGCCGCGCGGCTTGCGTGGCATCAGGTGGTGCAAAAACTCGACATAGGCACTGGGCACGGCCATGTCCACCATGAAATACGCACGCGCAAAGCTGAACAGGCCGTGCAAGTCTTCCTCATCGAACAACACGGCGTGCAGCACCAGCCCACGGCCATCGCTGGTGTGCAAGATGGGAATGGCCAGCGCAATCTCGGTGTAGCCGGTGATGATCTTGCCCACCACATAGGCGCCCTTGTTGCGAAAAAACAAGCTGCTGAGCACCTGAATCTGCAAATTGGCGCGCAGCGTCAGGCCTTGCAGCCGCTGGCGAATGCGTGCGGCCAGCAAGGTCACATCACGCCCCAAGTTTTCAAACTTGGCGTGCAGCGCAAAGTGCCCCATCACGCTGTGCAACGTAGGCACCAACGCATCCAGGCTGCCTGGGTAAAACGCCCGAAAGGCAGGGGCACCGGGCACATCCAGATACTCGGTACTGACCACGGGCCGCACAAAAATAAAGTCGTTGTGAAAGTGTGTGCGGTGCAGAATTTTGGTGGTGACCGAGTTGAAGAAGGTCTCTGCCAGCTCGGGCTGCAAGTGCCCCACCATCAGGCCAATGTAATGCAGCTTGACCTGCTGCCACACGGCCATGGGCTGGGTGTCGGCCGCAAAGGTCTGGGTCAGGTGCTGCACACACTCCTGCACCCGCTGGTCGTAAAAAGCCATGCGCTCGCGCTGGGCGCGCTGCTGCGCCACCCAGTCGGCCTGCTCAAAGTAGCCTTTGGCCGCCTGGGTGGCTGCCCGAAACCGCTGATAGTGGCGGTTGACGCCATCCATCATCGCTTGGGCGATGTCATAGGCCTGTGGAGCATCCAGTCGCTGGGGAAACATGGTGAAATTTCTTGCTGCTACAGGCTATGGCATGCGCTGCGACCTCAGCCGCGCTGTCGCTCTGCGACTTTTTTCACTGCTTCTTGGTGGATTTCATGCAAGCCACCGACGCCGGGGACTGTCATCTCCAAGTTGGTGATCAAGCCGTTTTTCAGGCTGTAGCACCAGCCATGCAGCGACACCTGCTGACCACGCGCCCAAGCGTCACGCATCACCGTGCTTTGTGCAACGTTCACCACCTGTTCAATGGCGTTGAGCTCGCACAGCACATCGTGGCGGTGCTGCACCGGCGTGGCCATGATCAGTTCGTAGTGCTTGTCACGCACATCGCGCACATGGCGGGTCCAGTTGTCCACCAGACCCAGGCGCATGCCTTCCAGCGCCGCCAGCACGCCGCCACAGCCATAGTGGCCCACCACCATCAGGTGCTCCACCTTCAGGTGATCGACCGAGTACTGGATGGTAGACAGGCAATTCAAGTCACTGGGCACTACCACATTGGCCACATTGCGGTGCACAAAGATTTCCCCGGGCTCCAAACCCGTGATCTGGTTGGCTGGCACGCGGCTGTCAGAGCAGCCAATCCACATGTATTTAGGTTTTTGCTGCGCCATCAACCCGGTAAAGAAACCGGGGCGATCGCATTCCATCTGCGCTGCCCATTCTTTGTTGTGGACAAACAGCTGTTCGATGGAGTTAGTGGTCATGTGAAGGTCCTTTTTCTGTCGAAAAACACAAGGCTGGACAGCAGGTTTCCTTAGCAAGTTTCCGCAAACAACTCACGGCCAATCAGCATGCGACGGATCTCACTGGTGCCAGCGCCAATCTCGTAGAGTTTCGCATCTCGCCACAAACGGCCCAATGGGTATTCGTTGATATACCCATTGCCACCATAGATTTGGATGCCCTCACCGGCCATCCAGGTGGCCTTTTCCGCACACCACAAAATCACGCTGGCGCAGTCTTTGCGCACCTGACGCACGTGGTCGGTGCCCAGCATGTCGAGATTTTTGGCCACGGTATACGCAAACGAGCGGCCCGCCTGCAGCACGGTGTACATATCGGCCACCTTGCCTTGGATGAGCTGGAACTCCCCAATGCTTTGGCCAAACTGCTTGCGGTCGTGGATATAGGGCACCACGTTGTCCATCACGCTTTGCATGATGCCCAGCGGCCCGCCCGTGAGCACGGCACGCTCGTAGTCCAGCCCGCTCATGAGCACCTTGGCACCGTTGTTCAAGCCACCCAAAATGTTTTCCGCAGGCACTTCGACGTTGTGGAAGACCAGCTCGCCCGTGTGGCTGCCGCGCATGCCCAGCTTGTCGAGCTTTTGCGCAATGCTGAAGCCCGGCATGCCCTTTTCAATCAGGAAGGCAGTCACGCCGCGTGCGCCCATTTCAGGCTCACTCTTGGCATACACGACCAAGGTGTCGGCATCGGGGCCATTGGTGATCCACATCTTGCTGCCGTTGAGCAGGTAGTAGCCGCCCTTGTCCTCGGCCTTGAGCTTCATGCTGATCACGTCCGAGCCGGCGCCGGGCTCGCTCATGGCCAGTGCGCCCACGTGCTCGCCCGAAATCAGTTTGGGCAGGTATTTTTGCTTTTGCGCTTCGGTGCCGTTGCGGTTGATCTGGTTCACGCACAGGTTGGAGTGCGCGCCGTAGCTCAGACCCACCGAGGCGCTGGCGCGCGAGATTTCCTCCATGGCCACCATGTGCGCCAAATAGCCCATGTTGGCGCCGCCATACTGCTCCGGCACGGTGATACCCAGCACACCCAGCTCACCAAATTTTTGCCAGACATCCATGGGAAATTGGTCGCTGCGGTCAATCTCCCCCGCGCGCGGCGCAATCTCGGTTTGCGCAAATTCCCGCACGGCATCGCGCAGCGCGTCAATGTCTTCACCCAGCTGAAAGTTCAGGCCCGGCAGATTGTTCATGGTCTTGTCTCCTTGTGTGCTAATGGGTGGGCGGCGGCTGTCTGTGCAGCGCTTTATTTGCCCGCGATACCTTCGCGCCCGTGCACCGCCATGAGCGTGCACTGCATGGTGGCGCAGAGTTTTTCTTGGCCGTTGTCGATGGCATAGGCGCGCCCTTCTGCCACCACGATGGTGCGACCGGGTTTGAGCACCCGGCCTTCGCAGCGAAAACGCTGGCCCTGCGCCGGCGCCAGCAGGTTGATCTTGAATTCGATGGTCAACACACCGGCGTCCTCGGGCATCAGACTGAATCCCGCGTAGCCGCAGGCCGAGTCCAGCGCGGCTGACAGCATGCCTGCGTGGATAAAGCCATGCTGCTGCGTCAGCCCCGGCGCCCAGTCAAAACCAATGTCCACCGCGCCTGCCGCCAGGTGCGTGATCTGGGCGCCCAGCGTCTGCATGGCACCTTGCAAAGCAAAGCTCTCTTGCACACGCTGCAAAGCGTCAAAACCGGCCATGTTGTCTCCTTGCCGTTATGGAATTTTGGCGTTACGCCTTTTACGTTAACGTCAATTATGCAGCTTTTGGCTTGGTAAGTTTGCGCAGCAGTGCTTTGGCTTCTTTTTCTTGCGCACGCACCTCTTCCAGCGTAGCTTGCAGGTCTTCCATGCGCTCTTCCATTTGCTGGCGGTGTTTGCCCAGCACTTGCAAAAAACGCTCCAGCTGCACGCTGGTGTCGCGCGGGCTGTCGTACATGTCGATGATTTCTTTGGCTTCCACCAGCGACAGCCCCAGCCGCTTGCCCCGCAAAACCAGGCGCAAGCGCGTGCGATCACGCGGGCTGTACACGCGGGTGCGCCCACCGGCACCTTGGCGCGTGGGCTCCAGCAGGCCCATGTCTTCATAAAAGCGGATGGCGCGGGTCGTCAGGTCAAACTCTTGCGCCAAATCGCTGATGGAATAGGTCTGGGGGGCGGGGGTCGTCTTGCTCATGGCCGCGATTATTGACGTAAACGTCAACCTCGCCCAGCCCCTGTCGCCACAGGCGGTCATTTTTTGGCACAGAATCAGGCTCGCCCTGCTTTTCATACACTCCCCCATGCTTTTGCCGCCCAGCGCCGCTTGCCCTTGCGGACGCACCCACCCCAAAGGCCACGTCTTGGCCTACGCAGATTGCTGCGCACGCTTTGTGGAGCACTTTGACACCACGCCCGCCCCCGATGCCGAGCACTTGATGCGCTCGCGCTACAGCGCTTTTGTGCTGGAGCATGCGCCTTATCTGCTTGCAACATGGCATGCCAGCCAGCGCCCTGCAGCGCTGGACTTTGAAGCTGGAGCCAAGTGGCTGGGCCTGCAAGTCAAAGACTTCCGGGCAACGGGTGCCGACACCGCAGAAGTGGAGTTTGTGGCGTGTTTTCGGATTGCTGGCCGTGCGGTGCGCCTGCATGAGCGCAGCCGCTTTGTGCGCGAAGACGGCCGCTGGTTCTATGTAGACGGCGATCAGTTTTAAGAATTTTTAACCTCTAGCGCTTGCCCATCTTGCGCTGATAGCTATGCAATTTAAAGCCATCTTGTTCGACTGCGACGGCGTGCTGGTGGACAGCGAACTCATTACCAACCGCGTGCTGCACGGCATGCTCAACGAATCGGGCTGGGTACTGTCTGAAGACGACTGCATGCGCATCTTCATCGGTAAAACCGTGCGCAGCGAAACTGCACGCATCGAAACCGAAACCGGCCAACCTTTGACCGATGCCTGGATGGCCGAGTTTTACGAACGCCGCAATGCCCGCCTGCGCGCGGAGCTGGTGGCCATTGAGGGCGCGCTGGATGCTGTCCAAACCGTGCACCAGCAACTGAATGGAAAGATCGCCGTGGCCAGCGGCGCGGACAAGCCCAAAGTCATCATGCAGCTCGACAAAGTGGGCATGCTGCCTTTCTTCGGCGCGCATGTGTTCAGCGGCCATGATCTGCCCCGCACCAAGCCCTGGCCCGATGTGTACCTGGCTGCCGCAGCGTCGCTGGACATCGCGCCGCAGCGCTGTCTGGTGATTGAAGACTCGGTGCCCGGCCTGACCGCGGGCGTGCGTGCGGGTGCCACCGTCTGGGGCTACTGCCCCCAGGTCAATGCCCACTCCACCCCTGAGCAGCTACTGCAAGCCGGTGCCACCCACGTTTTTGACAACATGGCCGACCTACCACGCTTGCTGGCACAAGCCAACCAATAGCCTTTTTCTAGAAACAGGAGCGGGCAGCGCATTGATTGCAAGCTTTTCACATGCTTTTGATACGCAAGTGCTTGTTTTAACTGCGCTAGCTGCTCCTTTTTTCTAGCTAAGACCGCACCCGCAGATGGCGGCTTTGCTGCCCATGCCTGCAGAGCACAGAGTGCAAATATAAAATCTGCGCCAGATCAAGGTTTTGCCCAATAGCCACCCCCAAGGTGCCGTGCAAATCTGTGGCCTGTACCGGCTGAACGATCACCCCAGCCACCCTTGCGCCAGACAAGGAGGCTCGCCCGCTTTGCGGGCCATTCGGAGACTTCTGCTCTGACACCCCTTGTGCATACGGGTTGCCAGATCTTCGTCGGACATGTTTCAGCCATTGCTTGAGGAGTGCTGATGGGCGAACAGCCTCTTTACGATTTAGCGCCACTGCTGGAGTTGATGGCCTTGGGCGCCGTCATCGCCCTGGCCCCGCTGCTATGGGTGTGGCGGCGCAACCGCGGTGCAGGCAGCGCACGCCGCTTGCAGGCGCTGGGCCTGCTTACCCTGTTTCTGACGTTTGACCTGGTCATGTTTGGTGCCTTCACCCGCCTGACCGACTCCGGCCTGGGCTGCCCCGACTGGCCCGGCTGCTACGGCAACGCCAGCCCCTTGGGCGCCAGCCACGAAATCGCGATGGCCGAAGCGGCCATGCCTACCGGCCCTGTCACGCTGAGCAAAGCTTGGGTGGAGATGATTCACCGCTACCTGGCCACCATGGTGGGGGTACTCATCATCGCGCTGACCGTGCTGGCCTGGCGCGAGCACCGCCAAACCCCGCTGCGCGGCGCGCGCCATCCTGCATGGGCCACTTTCACGCTGTTCTGGGTCTTGGTGCAAGGCGCGTTTGGCGCCCTCACCGTCACCATGAAACTGTTTCCGGCGATTGTGACTTTGCACCTGCTGGGCGGCCTGTTCCTGCTGGTGCTGCTGTGCGTGCAGGCCGTGGGCCACCAGCAGGCGGTACTGCAGCAGCCTGCCACCGCGATTTCGCGCCCCCTGCGCGCAGGCCTGTGGGCCGTGCTGGCACTGCTGTTTGCCCAAGTCGCACTGGGCGGCTGGGTCAGCACCAACTATGCCGTGCTGGCCTGCAGCACTTTTCCCGACTGCAATGGCAGCTGGTGGCCTGAGATGAACTTTGCCCAGGCTGCAGACATCTGGCGCCCGCTGGGCCTGCTGTCTGATGGCACCACCATCAGCTTTGCGGCGCTAACTGCCATCCATTACATCCACCGCCTGGCCGCCTATGCGGTGATTGCCGCGGTGCTGCTGCTGGTCTATGCGCTGCGCAAACAGCCCGCACTGGCCAGCCAGCGCAAGTGGCTGCTGGGCCTGATTGCACTGCAATTTGCCACCGGCCTGTCTAACGTGGTGTTGGACTGGCCTTTGCTGGCCGCGGTATTGCACACCGGCGGTGCAGCCGCCCTGGTCACCGTGATGACCTGGGCCTTGGCTGCCACACGTACCCGCAGCGCCCTAGCGCTGCAAGAAGATCACAATGCGCCCCACGGCGCGCGGAGCATTGCTGCATGAACGCACAAACTTTGACCGATACCCAAGGCTCGCGCTGGAGCCAGTTCTACGCCCTGACCAAACCCCGCGTGGTACAGCTGATTGTGTTTTGCGCCTTGATTGGCATGGTGCTGGCCGTGCCCGGTGTGCCCACCCTGGCGCAATTGGGCGACATGGCCGTGGCCTGCCTGGGCATCTGGTTCGTCTCGGCCGCCGCGGCAGCATTTAACTGCCTGGTAGAGCGCCACATTGATGCCAAGATGAAGCGCACCAGCTGGCGCCCCACGGCCAAGGGCGAGCTGTCTCCCCAGCAGGCGCTGGCGTTCTCCGCCATTTTGTGCATCACCGGCGCCGCCATTTTGTTGGCCTTTACCAACCCGCTAACCATGTGGCTGACGCTGGCCACCTTCATTGGCTATGCCGTGATCTACACCGTGGTGCTCAAGCCTGCCACGCCGCAAAACATTGTGATTGGCGGTGCATCGGGCGCCATGCCGCCCGTGCTGGGCTGGGCGGCCATGACCGGCAATGTAGGCCCCGAAGCACTGATTCTGTTCTTGATCATTTTCCTGTGGACCCCACCCCACTTCTGGGCGCTGGCGCTGTACCGCGTGGAAGATTACAAAAAATCGGGCCTGCCCATGCTGCCCGTGACCCACGGCCCCAAGTACACGCAGTTGCAAATCCTGCTGTACACCCTGGTGCTGTTTGCCGGCTGCCTGCTGCCCGTGATCTTCGGCATGAGCGGCTGGTTCTACCTGGCCGTGGCATCGGCCCTGTGCCTGGGCTTTAGCTGGTATGCCCTGCGCCTGTGGCTGAACTACTCGGACGCCCTGGCCCGCACCACCTTCCGCTTCTCGCTGATTCACCTGAGCGGCGTATTCGCAGCTCTGCTGATTGACCATTACATCGCTTTTTAAAGCGATTCGGCACCAGCAGTTTCAAGCACAAAATCAGGCTCTAGCGCTTATCCATCAAGCGCTAGCAGCTATAAAAAAGCTATAAAAACTATCTAAACTTATCAAAGCCATCAGCTGCTGTCAGCTGCTACTCGCATCTCTTAACAAAAAAAGGCCGCATATGCGGCCTTTTTGATGTGTGCGAGCAAGCAGTCCTGCGGGAACCCCTTGCACGGCGCTGACTGTGCGCTTATGGCATGCGTTTGCGCCGCTCGTGGCGCACCACCAGCCACGCAGCGACCAGCACCATCAGCGCCAAGCCGTACCACGTCAACGCATAGACCGCATGGGTGTTAGTGAACTGGATCACCGTCAACCCCGCGCGCGGCCACGTCTGTTCCGTGGTTTGCCCGGGTATCCCTTGGTCCACAAAAAACGGGGCGACCTGCTTGAGCCCCTTGGCCTTGGCAATGGCGGACACATCGCGCGAATGCCAGCGGTCTTCCTCTGGGGCGTTGTCACGCATGAAGCCACCTTGGGGCTCGCTAAAGCGCAGCAAGCCCACCACCTGCACCTCATCGCCCGCCGCAGACTTGGGGGCCACCGCAATGCGCTGTTGCCATGCTTTGCGCTGCTCGGCAGGGATATAGCCACGGTTGACCAGCAGTTGCGTGCCATCGGCTTGCAGCAGTGGCATCACCAGCCAAAAGCCCGCGCCCAGTTCTGTCACTGCCTGCGTCAGCACGCTGCGCCCTTCCATCCACTGGCCTTGCGCTTGCACGGCCAGGTATTCGTGGGTTGCGGGCTTGACCTGGGGCCACACAGGCTGTGCAGGCACGGCGACGGGCTGGCTGTGTACCCGCTCGTTCACCCGTTCAATCAAGTCCAGCTTCCAGGCGCGGCGCTGTACCTGCCAGGTGCCCAAACTGATGAACGCAAAAAAAAGGGCGATGCCCGCTACTGCGAGGATCGCCTTCGTGAAGGTGGAGCGGGAGGGCTGCCGCCCTCCCGGGGTTTGCACCGTCATTCTTTGCTGCTGTGACCGGGGTGAGCGGCCTCAGCCGGTTGCTGCTGTGCCGCAGGGGATGCAGCATCCACCGCAGGCGCTGCTTCGGTAGCTTCAACGGCAGCAGTGGCTGCAGGCGCCACTTCCACCGCAGGAGCGGCGGCTGGTGCAGCAGGCTGTGCCAGCACAGGTAACTCCGTGTGCTTGGGCATCATGTTGGTGTTCATGTGGAACATCACCCAGAGCGTGCCCGCCAAGGTAATGGCCACGAAGACCACCGCAAAGATGGTGGACATCATGGTCCAGCCACCTTGGATCTTGCCGTTCATGTGCAAGAAGAAGTACATGTGTACCACCACTTGAACCACGGCAAACAAGCCCAGCACCATCACGGCAGTGGAACGGTCTTGGATCACGTCACCCATCACCAACCAGAAAGGAATCACGGTCAGGATGACAGCCAGGATGAAGCCCGTCACATAGCCACCGGTGGTGACGTGCACTTCCTCTTCACCATGGTGATCGTGGTGATCCGCATGCATATTGTGTGCACTCATTTACAGCACCCCCATCAGATACACAAAGGTGAACACGCCGATCCACACCACGTCCAAGAAGTGCCAGAACATGGACAGGCACATCAGACGGCGGGTGTTTTCACGGGTGATACCGTGCTTGTTCAACTGGATCATCAGCACGATCAGCCAGATCAAACCAAAGGTCACGTGCAGACCGTGCGTACCTACCAGCGTGAAGAACGATGACAGGAAGGCGCTGGTCTGGATGGTCGCACCCAGGTGGTACAGGTGATAGAACTCATAGATTTCTACCGCCAGGAACGACAGGCCGAACAAGAAGGTGATGCCCAGCCACAGCTGGGTACCGCCCAAATTGCCCTTTTGGCGCTGAATCAACGCGAAGCCAAACGTGATGGACGACAGCAGCAGGAAGGCTGTGTTGATAGCCACCAGCTTCAGGTCAAACAGCTCAGCACCGGTGGGGCCACCGGCGTAGCTGCGGCCCAGCACGCCATACGTGGCAAACAGTGCCGCGAAGATGAGACAGTCGCTCATCAGGTACAGCCAGAAGCCCAGCGAGGTGCCGTTTTCTGGATGGGGTTCGTGCGCGGGATGGTACTCGCGCTGGCCCACAGAGATAGTGTGATTAGACATGGCGTGCAAGCTGCTCAGTACGTGCGTCTTCTGTCGCCTGCACTTCAGCTGCAGGGATGTAGTAGTCGCGGTTGTAGTTGAAGGTGTGAATGATCGTGGACAAGATCACGCCAGCGAACGACACAATGGCCAGCCACCAGATGTGCCAGATCAAGGCGAAACCCAGGACCATGGCAATCATGGATATCACAAAGCCAGCGCCGGTGTTCTTGGGCATGTGCAGGTCTTCAAAGCCCGATGTGGGGCGCTGATAACCGTGCTTCTTCATGTCCCACCATGCGTCCACATCATGCACCACCGGTGTCTTGGCGAAGTTGTACACAGGAGGTGGCGAAGAAGTTGCCCACTCCAGCGTACGGCCAGAACCCCATGCATCGCCCGTGACGTCACGGTTGGCATTGCGCTGGAAGTACGACACCACCAATTGCAGCAAGAACGCACCGATACCGCAGGCAATGATGGCCACACCGACGGCAGCGATCACAAACCAGATTTGCAGCGATTGGTCATCAAAGTGGTTGGCGCGGCGTGTAACGCCCATCAGACCCAGGATATACAGCGGCGTGAAGGCCACCCAGAAGCCCACCAACCAGCACCAGAAGGACACCTTGCCCCAGAACTCGTTGAGCTTGTAGCCAAATGCCTTGGGGAACCAGTAGTTGATACCAGCCAGCAAACCAAACACCACGCCACCAATGATCACGTTGTGAAAGTGCGCAATCAGGAACAGCGAGTTGTGCAGCACAAAGTCCGCAGGAGGCACGGCCAGCAACACGCCCGTCATACCGCCAATCGCAAAAGTGCACATGAAGCCAATGGTCCACAGCATCGGAGGCTTGAACTCAATGCGGCCCTTGTACATGGTGAACAGCCAGTTGAAAATCTTCGCGCCCGTAGGGATCGAGATGATCATCGTGGTGATACCAAAGAAGGTATTGACTGCTGCACCCGAGCCCATTGTGAAGAAGTGGTGCAACCACACCAGCCACGACAGCACCGTGATACACACAGTCGCGTACACCATGGAGGTGTAGCCGAACAGGCGCTTCTTGGAGTAGGTGGCCACGATTTCGGAGAAGATGCCGAACACGGGCAAGATCAGGATGTAGACCTCAGGGTGGCCCCAGATCCAGATCAGGTTCACGTACAGCATGGGGTTGCCGCCCAGCTCATTCGTGAAGAAGTTGGTGCCGAAGTAGCGGTCCATGGACATCAGCACCAAAGCGGCGGTCAAGATCGGGAACGAAGCCACGATCAGCGCGTTGGTACACAGCGAAGTCCACACGAACACGGGCATCTTCATCAGATTCATGCCAGGGGCACGCATCTTGATGATGGTGACGATCAGGTTGATACCCGACAGCGTCGTACCCACGCCCGACAACTGCAGCGCCCAGATGTAGTAATCCAGACCCACACCCGGGTTTTGGTTGCCCAAGTTAGACAGCGCCAACCAGCCAGAGGTCGAGAACTCACCCAGGAACAGCGACACCATCACCAAGATGGCGCCGGTGGCGGTCATCCAGAAGGAGAAGTTGTTCAGGAAGGGGAAGGAAACGTCACGTGCGCCGATCTGCAGCGGGATCAGGTAGTTCATGAAACCCGTGACCAAAGGCATGGCCACAAAGAAAATCATGATCACGCCGTGGGCCGTGAAGATCTGGTCGTAGTGGTGCGGAGGCAGGTAGCCCAGGTTGTCACCAAAGGCCATGGCCTGCTGGATACGCATCATCACAGCGTCGGCAAAGCCGCGCAGCAACATGACGATACCCAGAATGATGTACATGATGCCGATCTTCTTGTGGTCGATCGAGCAGATCCAGTCATGCCACAGGGGGCCCCACAGCTTGAACTTGGTCAGTGCGGCCATCACTACGAGGCCGCCGAGCACCACGGCAATAAAGGTCCACAGCACGATGGGCTCATGCGCCATCGGTATGGAGTCCCAGCTGATCCGCCCAATCAGCGGATCGTGGGGCAGCGTTGTTTGTCCAGACATAGTTGTGTCTCTTTCAGTGGCCGCCTGACGCGCCGAAGCGCCTCAAGGCCGCCGTCCTTGCTTATTGCTGTGCCACAGCACCCTGGGAATCGCGCTGGTCCAGGAGGGCCACCACGCGGTCTGCGTTTTCCACCGAGCACACATCGTCAGGCAGGTTCAGGCCCACCTTCTTCATGTAAGCCGCGCCGCCTGCAGCGTCGATGGCCATCATGTGGTGCATGCACATCTTTCCTTCTTCCACGCACATGTTCAGCACGCGGTCGTACAAACCTTCTTGCACGGAAGAGAAACGGGTGACGGGATGGCGCTCGCTGGGCTTGACCAGATCCAGGTAAGACACACGGTTGAGCTCCTGGCCTTCGTCCTTGGCCTTTTGCACCCAAGCGTCAAAGCCTTCGTTGCTCAGGCCATGGAACTTGAAAGTCATGCCCGAGAAGCCAGCACCGCTGTAGTGCGAGTTCAAACCCTTGAAGACGCCTTCTTGGTTGATCACGGCATTCAGCTCGGTCTGCATGCCGGGCATGGCATAGATCATGCCGGCCAGATCAGGCACGTAGAACGCACTCATAGTGTGCGAGGCGGTCAGCTTGAAGCGGATCGGACGATCCACAGGAGCAGCCAGTTCATTGACCGTAGCAATTCCTTGCTCGGGGTAAATGAACATCCACTTCCAGTCCAGTGCCACGACTTGCACTTCCAGCGGCTTGACGTTGGGGTCCAACGGCTTGCTCGCAGAAATACGGTCCAGCGGACGATAAGGATCCAACTTGTGCGTGCTGATCCACGTCAGTGCGCCCAGCGCAATGATGATGATCAGGGGCACACTCCAAATGACCAGCTCCAAGGCGGTCGAGTGGTGCCACTCAGGGTCGTACTCGGCCTCGGCATTCGTCTGGCGATACTTCCAAGCGAACAGCAAAGTCAGCAGGATCACAGGGACGATGATGATCAGCATCAGCAAGGTGGCAGTCACCACCAAGTCGCCGGACTGAGCAGCAACATCCCCAGCGGGATTAAGCACGACGGCCTTGCTGCAACCGGTGAGGGTGGCAAGCAGTGCCGCGGCAGCGAGCCAAACTGGCCCGCGAGTTTCCGTGGATTTAGGCATGCTTTGAACGCGAAAAACGCGCGTTGTTAGGTGTAAACGCGGATTACAAAACCTGCTGAATTTACTCCGGTCCACCATCTTCTTGCTTCTTGACGCTGGTCAACGCAGTGCCGTGTGATGTCTTTACGTAGGAAACCAGCACCCCAAGCTGTCAATAGACCTCTGTCAAAGAATGTCTAAATCCTTGATTTTTCAGGACATACTGAAATAAGAAAAAGCTCTTGATAAATGTCAAGACCACCCCCAACTTGGGGCAATCCAGCCACACCCAACACCCCGCTTTGGCCGGGGTCTTTGCGCCTTTAGGGTCGCTTTGCCGTAGCAACAAACCCTTCTCCTACAGAGGCCCCGGATAAAACTCGCTTGTTGACCTGCATCAAGCGGCGTACAAGTGGTGCATTGTTTCCCCAGGAGCGATGCATCTATGACTAGCTTTGCACACACCCCCCATCCTATGGATGCGGCATCCATGGACCGGCAGCTTGCTGCGGCGAACCACAGCGAAGACATCACCCCAGGAGAAATCGCCGCCGGCGTCATCATCGGACGAGCCTCTGAGTACTTTGATTTTTTCGTCTTCGGGATTGCCTGCGTGCTGGTGTTTCCTTATGTGTACTTCCCGTTCTTGTCCCCGCTGGAAGGAATGCTGGCAGCTTTTTCGGTTTTCGCACTGGCTTTCATCGCCCGCCCGGTCGGCACCTTCATTGGCATGGAAATACAGCGCCGCTGGAGCATGGCCGCCAAACTCACGATTGCGCTTTTTTTGCTCGGCAGCGCGACGGTAGGCATTGCCCTGCTGCCCAGCTATGACAGCATTGGCGTGCAGGCCATCTGGTGGTTGATGGGCCTGCGTATAGCCCAAGGCCTGGCCGTGGGTGGCTCCTGGGAAGGTTTGCCCTCCCTCCTGGCGCTGCACGCGCCCACAGAAAAACGCGGCTGGTGGGCCATGATTGGTCAACTCGGCGCTCCGATTGGTTTTATCGTCGCCGCAGGGGTGTTTGGCTTTATCTACAGCCAACTCTCGCACGAAGAATTCATCAGCTGGGGCTGGCGCTACCCGTTCTGCGTCGCTTTTGCCATCAACGTTGTGGCCTTGTTTGCCCGCCTGCGGTTGGTGGCCGATGACGCCTACACCCAGCAGTTCCAGTCCATGGAACTGACGCCTTCCGCACCGTTTGAAATGGTTCGCAGCGGCGAAGGTCGCAATGTCTTTCTGGGCGCCTTGGCAGCCCTGGCCAGTTTTGCGCTCTTTCACCTGGTGACGGTCTTTCCCCTGTCCTGGATGATGCTGTACGGCGAGGCCTCGGTCACGCAGATTTTGGGGGTACAGGTGCTCGGTGCGTTGATTGCCTGCGCTGCCATCGTGCTCTCAGGCTGGATGGCTGACCGTTTTGGCCGCCGCAATACCTTGGGCGCCATGGCGGTGCTCATCGGCCTCTTCAGCTTTGCCACCCCCATGCTGCTACATGGCGGCACCGCAGGGCAAAACGTGTTCATCCTGGTTGGCTTCACGCTGCTGGGCTTGTCGTACGGGCAATCTTCGGGGACGGTCACTGCCAACTTTTCACGCAAATACCGCTTTGTCGGCGCAGCCTATTCCGCCGATGTCGCCTGGTTGCTCGGCGCGGCTTTCGCTCCTTTGGTTGCGTTGTATCTGTCTTCGCGCTTTGGCCCCATGGCAGTTGGCGGGTACTTGCTCTCAGGAGCCATTTGCACCTTGCTGGCACTCGGCCTGAACCGGGCGCTGGAAACCAAGCGCAAATAATTTGCACCGCTGCGGAGCAGCTCCCACGCAAGGGCTTGCCTGCCACGGCAAGCCCTTTTTGTTTACCAGCAAAAACTGCATGCGCATTCACCATGCCAGCCGCCTTGCGACGGCTGCCTGCCTAGAATGATTGGCCGCTTTGTTTTTGCTTCTCCTACGCACACCATGACCCAAGGCCAGATTCGCATCCGTGGCGCCCGCCAGCACAACCTGCAAAACGTGGACCTCGACATCAACACGGGCGAATTGACCGTCGTCACCGGCCCAAGCGGCTCGGGCAAGTCCAGCCTGGTGTTCGACACCCTGTTTGCCGAAGGCCAGCGCCGCTACGTGGAAACTTTCAGTGCCTACGCGCGCCAGTTCCTAGACCGTATGGACAAACCGGCCGTGGACAAGGTCGAAGGCGTGCCCCCGGCGATTGCGATTGACCAGACCAACCCGGTGCGCAACTCCCGCTCCACCGTGGGCACGATGACGGAGCTGAACGACCACCTCAAGCTGCTGTTCGCGCGCGCTGCCCATTTGTTCGACCGCCAGACCACACTGCCCGTCCAGCACGACACGCATGAAACAATTTTGGCAGCCCTGCAACAGCGCTGTGAACAGGCCGGTGATCCGCGCATTGCATTAACTTTCCCGGTCGAGTTGCCCGCCAACACCTCGCAGGAAGAAGTGGAGCAATGGCTGTCGGCCAGCGGTTTCACCAAGGTGCAGGCCGAGCGTGAAGTCGAACGTGCCGTGCCCGTGGAAGAACCTGCTAAGGGCAAGAAGGCCAAGTCCGCGCCCCCCGAAAGCATCAAGGTGCTGGACGTGGTGGCCGACCGCTTCCGCTTCAGCCGCGTGGAGCGCGCCCGGGCCATGGAGGCCATCGAGGTCGCCCTCAAGCGCGGCAACGGCCACCTGACCGTGTACGTCATGCCCGAAGAGGGCCAGGCTTACGAATGGAAGTTCTCGCAGGGACTGCACTGCCCCGAGAGCAACCTCAGTTACACGGCGCCCATGCCGTCGCTGTTCTCCTTCAACTCCGCCGTGGGTGCCTGCGACGCCTGCCGGGGTTTTGGCCGTGTGATTGGTGTGGACTGGGGCTTGGTGATTCCCAACGACAAGCTCACGCTGCGCACCGGGGCCATCAAGCCCATCCAGACACCGGGCTGGAAAGAGATCCAGGACGATCTGATGCGCCATGCCGAGGCCGAAGGCATCCCGCGCGACATCGCCTGGAGCAAGCTGACCCCGGAACAGAAGCACTGGGTCATCGAAGGCTCGCCGCTGTGGAAGGGCCAGTGGAACAAGCAGTGGTACGGCATCCGCCGCTTCTTCGAGTACCTGGAAACCAAGACCTACAAGATGCACATTCGCGTGCTGCTGTCCAAGTACCGCAGCTACACGGAATGCCCCACCTGCGCCGGCGCACGCCTGAAGACCGAAAGCCTGCTGTGGCGCATCGGCAGCAAGCCACAGGCCGATGCGGTGCTGCCCCCTGAACAACGCTTCTTGCCCACCGGCGTGGCCTGGAGCCGTACCCAGCTCGAGGCCCTGCCCGGCCTGTGCCTGCACGACCTGATGCGCCTGCCCATCACTCGGCTGCGCAGCTTCTTCGACAGCCTGCACCTGGGCAACCAGACCGGGCTGGCCGAGGGAGAATTGCAGGCGCTCAAGCTGCTGAACGAAGAGATCGGCACGCGCCTGAAGTACCTGGTGGATGTGGGCATTGGCTACCTGACGCTCGACCGGCAAAGCCGCACACTGTCCGGCGGCGAGGTGCAGCGCATCAACCTGACCACGGCGCTGGGCACCAGCCTGGTCAACACCCTGTTTGTGCTGGACGAGCCCAGCATCGGCCTGCACCCGCGCGACATGGAGCGCATCACCCAGGCCATGCACCGCCTGCGCGATGCGGGCAACACTCTGGTGGTGGTGGAGCACGACCCGGCCGTGATGTTTGCCGCCGACCGCATGATCGACATGGGTCCGGGCCCCGGGGCGCGCGGCGGGCAGATCGTGTTTGACGGCACGCCCGAGGAACTCAAGCGCGCCGACACCCTGACCGGTGCCTACCTGGGCGGGCGCAAGCAGGTGGGCTTTGGCGTCAAGCGCATGGTGACCGAGTCCACCCCCCGCCTGATTCTGGAAGGCGCGCGCCAGCACAACCTCCAGAATTTGAACGTGGACTTCCCGCTGCAACGCTTGGTCACCATCACCGGCGTGTCGGGTTCGGGCAAATCCTCGCTGATCCAGGACATCCTGGCACCCGCCCTGCTGCGCCACTTTGGCAAGCCCACCGACAGCCCCGGTGCGCACGACCGCCTGCTGGGCGCCGACCACCTGGCCGACGTGGTATTTGTCGACCAGTCACCCATCGGCAAGACCGCACGCTCCAACCCCGTCTCGTACGTGGGGGCGTGGGACAGCCTGCGCGAGCTGTTTGCACTCGCGCCGCTGTCGGCCCAGCGCGGCTACACGGCCAGCAAGTTCAGCTTCAACAGCGGCGATGGCCGCTGCCCCACCTGCGGCGGCTCGGGCTTCGAGCATGTGGAGATGCAGTTCCTCTCCGACGTCTACCTGCGCTGCCCCGACTGCAACGGCAGCCGCTACCGCGCCGAGATTCTGGAAATCACCCTGGAGCGCGATGGCCGCGCCCTGAACGTGGCCGATGTGCTGGAGCTGACGGTGGCCGAGGCGGCCCAACTGTTCCGCCAGGATGCCGAGGTGATCCGCGCCCTGCAGCCCATCGTCGATGTGGGGCTGGAGTACGTGAAGCTGGGCCAGCCCGTGCCCACGCTGTCGGGCGGTGAAGCCCAGCGGCTGAAGCTGGCAGGCTTTCTGGCCGAGGCGGCAAAGACTGCCTCCAAGTCCAAGCAAAAGATTGCGCGCAAGGGCACGCTGTTCCTGTTTGACGAGCCCACCACCGGTCTGCACTTCGAAGACATCGCCAAGCTGATGCGCGCGCTGCGCAAGCTGCTGGAGGCGGGCCACAGCCTGATCGTCATTGAGCACAACCTGGACGTGATCCGCGCCAGCGACTGGCTGATCGACCTGGGCCCCGAGGGGGGCGACGGCGGCGGCCAGATCGTGGCCCAGGGCACGCCCGAGGACGTGCGCCACGTACCCGGATCACACACCGCGCAGGCGCTGCGCGAGTACGACTTGGCCATGGGGGTGGGCGGCCAGCTGGTCGAAGAAGTGGCGCCCATGCTCTATAAAAAAGAGCTGTCGGCGCCCGTCCGCAAAGCGCCAGCAGGCAAAAACGCCATTGAAATCGTCAATGCCCGCGAGCACAACCTCAAGGGCCTGAGCGTGGACATTCCGCGCGGCAAGTTCAATGTGGTGACCGGCGTCTCCGGCTCGGGCAAGTCTACGCTGGCGTTTGACATCCTGTTCAACGAAGGCCAGCGCCGTTACCTCGAATCGCTGAACGCCTATGCGCGCTCCATCGTGCAGCCCGCTGGCCGGCCCGAAGTGGATGCCGTCTGGGGCATTCCGCCCACCGTGGCCATCGAGCAGCGCCTGTCGCGCGGCGGGCGCAAGTCCACCGTGGGCACGACCACCGAGGTCTGGCACTTCCTGCGCCTGCTGTACGTGAAGCTGGGCACCCAGCACTGCGTGCACGACGGCGCCGCCGTGGAGCCGCAAACGCCCGAGCGCATTGCCGCCCAGCTGCTGACCCAGTTCAAGGGCCAGCACATCGGCCTGCTGGCCCCGCTGGTGGTGCACCGCAAGGGTGTGTACACCGAGCTGGCCGACTGGGCCCGCCCCAAGGGCTACACGCACCTGCGCGTGGACGGTGCCTTCCTGCCGACCACGGGCTTCCCGCGCCTGGACCGCTTCAAGGAACACACCATCGAGCTGCCCGTGGCCAGCGTCAAGGTCACGGCGGCCAACGAAAAAGAGCTGCGCGCGCAGCTGGCCAAGACGCTGGAGATCGGCAAGGGCGTGGTCCATGTGCTGTCGGGCATCGACACCCTGGAGGCCGCGATTGGGGCGCCCGAGCAGGGCAAAGGCGTGGGCACGCTGCAGGTGTTCTCTACCCAGCGCGCCTGCCCGGTCTGCGCCACCAGCTATACCGAGCTGGAACCCGGCCTGTTCAGCTACAACAGCAAGCACGGCTGGTGCCCCGACTGCGTGGGCACGGGCGTGAAGCTGACAAAGGACCAGCGCAAAGTCTATGACGACAGCACCCTGGCCGAAGACAACCGTGGCCGCGAACTAACGCTGACCGCCAACGAGGTTGAAGACCTCGAGGAATGCACCTGCCCGACCTGCGAGGGCACGCGCCTGAACGCCCGCGCCCGCGCGGTGCGCTTTCATGGCAAGACCATCACCGAGCTGGCGCAACTGTCCGTCAGCGCGCTGCGTGAATGGTTCCAGCAACTGACGACGACCGGCCGAGAAACCGACATCGCGCGCGACCTGATCCCCGAAATTCTGGGGCGCTTGGAGTTCTTGGAAGAAGTGGGCCTGAACTACCTGACCCTGGATCGGGGCGCCCCCACGCTGTCCGGCGGCGAGGCGCAGCGCATTCGCTTGGCTGCCCAGTTGGGCAGCAACCTGCAGGGCGTGTGCTACGTGCTGGACGAACCCACGATTGGCCTGCACGCGCGTGACAACCACATCCTGCTTAACGCCCTGCACAAGCTCGGCGACAAGGGCAACACCCTGGTGGTGGTGGAGCATGACGAAGACACCATCCGCCGTGCCGATCATGTGATCGACATCGGCCCCAGCGCTGGCAAGCGCGGCGGCACGTTGGTGGCCCAAGGTACGCCCGAAGACATCATGGCCGCCGCCGATTCGCAAACCGGCCGTTACCTGCTGCACGCCATGCGCCACCCCTTCCAAGCCCGCCGTGCAGTGCATGGCGTGGCGGATTCGACCGCTATCCAAACAGAAGCTGCTAGCGCAGATGCAGCCAGCGTAAAACCCAAAAAACGCACCAAAAAGCAGATCGCTGCCGATGCCGCCGCCGCTTTGGCCGCCGACAGCGCCGCACTGAATGCCGAGCTGCAGCAGCCCACCAGCAAAGCCACCGGCCCGCTGCACTGGCTGACCGTGAACGGCGCCAACCTGCACAACCTGCAAGACATCGAGGCCAGCGTGCCCCTCAAGCGTCTGGTCGCCATCACGGGCGTGTCGGGTTCGGGCAAATCCACGCTGGCGCGCGATGTGCTGCTGACCAGTGTGGCCAACCTCGTCAACCAGCGCAGCACCAAGGCGGGCCGCGAAGCGGCACAAGCGGGCAAGACGCCAGCGCTGATCGGCTGCGAAGCCGTCTGGGGCACGGAAATCATCGACCGCGTACTGGAGGTAGACCAGACGCCGATCGGCAAGACACCGCGCAGCTGCCCTGCCACCTACATCGGTTTCTGGGACACCATCCGCAAACTGTTTGCCGATACTTTGGAGGCCAAGGCCCGTGGTTACGGCGCAGGGCGCTTCAGTTTCAATACCGGCGAAGGCCGCTGCCCGGCCTGCGAAGGCCAGGGCATGCGCACCATCGAGATGAGTTTCCTGCCCGATGTGAAGGTGCCCTGCGAGACCTGCCACGGCGCGCGCTTCAACCCCGAGACGCTGGCCGTCACCTGGCGCGGCAAGAGCATTGGCGACGTGCTGCAGATGGAGGTGGACGAGGCCGTGGAGTTCTTTGCCTCCATGCCCAGCATCGCCCACCCGCTGCAGCTGCTGAAGGACGTGGGCCTGGGCTACCTCACGCTGGGCCAACCTTCGCCCACCTTGAGCGGTGGCGAGGCCCAGCGCATCAAGCTGGTGACCGAGCTGACCAAGGTGCGCGACGACATCACCAAGCGCGGCAACAAGGCGCCCCACACGCTGTACGTACTGGATGAGCCCACGGTGGGCCTGCACATGGCCGACGTGGACAAGCTGATCCGCGTGCTGCACCGCCTGGTGGACGGCGGCCACAGCGTGATCGTCATCGAACACGACCTGGACGTCATCGCCGAGGCTGACTGGATCATCGACCTGGGCCCCGAAGGCGGCAGCGGCGGTGGCCGCATTGTGGCCGCCGGCACCCCCGAAGAGGTGGTGGCGATGGGCACACACACCGGGCAAGCAATACAGTCAGTGCTTGCCCGCACTTAACCCCACCAGGAGCCAGCATGAGCGAGGCCAAGTCTTAGTACGTTTACGCACTCAAAGACCCTCGCTCATCGCCCGCCCAGGCTTTTTATATTGGCAAAGGTACGGGCACCCGCTCGTCTGACCACCTGCTCCAACCTGACAGCACCCGCAAGGGGCTGCGCATTCAGGCCATTGTGGAAAGCGGTGCGAAGGTCCTGGTCGAAGTGCTGGTGCAGCATTTGACCGAAGCTGAATCGCTCAAAATTGAAGCGGAGTTGATAGCCGCGTTCGGCACCGAAGACAGTGGAGGCCCGTTGACCAACAGCGTGATGCCATCAGGCTTATCGCGCACACAGCGCACGGCGCACGGCGATCACGGTACCGACGGGTGCCCAAGAACGCGCGCAGATAGGCTGAGTTTGCTCAAAGAGGCTGTGTTGAACTTTGTCCGCACCAATCCCCAAGGAGTGAGCAATTCAGACGTCGCCAGCTTGCTGGGCCTGCGCAGTGATTACGGCGGTGGCTCCAAAGATTACTTGTCGTACAGCATCTTGGGACTGCTGATGCGGGAAGGCAAAGTCGAGCGTGTCGCGGGCAGCAAACGCCATATCTCGCGCGTCTAACCAAGACGGCAGACACCTGCACGACACGGTGCAAGGGATAACCCCCTGACCGTTGATTGCCCTTCATTTCTATAGTTCAAATGTCATCTTTTTATCAAGAAGATGACATTCAGGGAGAGGCGGCACCGCTGCCCATACAACAAAGAAATGGAGACACCAATGGCAAGCATTGCCCACTTCCAGCGCAGCGCATGGACCACCCTTTTGGCCTTGGGCAGCGTGGCGTTCACCACCCACAGCCAGGCCCAAGACAGCTCCGCCAACTGGCCCACCAAGGCGATCAAAGTAACGGTCCCTTACACCCCTGGTGGCTCCACCGACATCGTCAGCCGCACCGTGTTTGACGCAGTGAGCAAGCGCCTGGGCCAACCCGTCATCATTGAGAACAAGCCCGGCGCCAACAGCACCATCGGTGTCGCCCAAACCGCACGGGCACCGGCCGATGGCTACCACTTTGTCAGCATGCTGGCCGCGTACACGGTGAACATGTCGCTGTACAAAAAGCTCCCCTACAAAGCCAGCGATTTTGTGGCCGTGAGCCATGTGGCCGATCTGCCGATGTTCCTGTTCGCCGCCAACAAGCTGCCGGTGAAAAACGCCAAGGAACTGGCCGAATATGGCAAGAAAAACCCGCTCAACTACGCCTCCAGCGGCACAGGCGCCAGCGCCCACATGATCGGCGCGCGCTGGGCGCAGGAAAACGGGCTGAACGCCCAGCACGTGCCCTACAACGGCAGCGCGCCCATCCTGGCTGACCTGATGAGTGGCCAGGTCGACATGCTGTTTGACCCCGCCCTGGTGCCCATGCCCCACGCCAAGAGCGGCAAGATCAAGGTGCTGGCCGTGGCCTCCAAGCAGCGCTGGCCCGGCGAGCCCGACATCCCCACCATGGAAGAAGCTGGCTTTCCCGGCTTTGTGATGAACTCCTGGGTCGGCGTGCTGGCCCCCAAGGGCACACCCCAGCCGATTGTGGACAAGCTGTCCAGCGCGATTGCCGAAGCCGCGCAATCGCCCGAGGTCAAAACCAAGTTGACGCAGCTGGGCTTTGGCGCTGTCGGCAGCACGCCCGCACAGTTCCAGCAGTTGATCGACCAGGACACCGCCATGTACAAGGGCGTGATCGACAAAGCACAGGTCAGCATCGACTGATTGCTCCACAAAAAAAGGCCCGCAAGCGTCAGCATGCGGGCCTTTTTGTTGTTTGGTTTTAATAGCTGCTAACGCTGGCTATATCTGCGTTAGCAGCACTTTTTATGCTTCATTTGCACGGCGGTTATCGGGCCAGCAAATGGTCGGCCAGCTGTACAAAACCGTCACCCCGTTCGGCTGCGGTCACATAGCGCGGCATGTGCTGCAGTTGCGGCACAAAGCGCGCAATGTTGGCCACGCCCACGCTGTGGGGCATGTGCTGAAACATCAGCTGGTCGTTGGTCGAATCACCAATGTAGATCCATTGACCCAACGTGGCATCCAGATCGATACCAAACAGCTCACGCACAATCCAGCGCGCGCCTTCCAGCTTGTTGTGGTCGCCAAACCAGCCATTGATGTGGATGGAGCTGACGGTGGCATTCATGCCCGCTTCGCGCATGATGGCCACGCACTCGTCAATCTGGGCCTGCGGCATGTGCGTGAACTCGCTGTGGTCCACGGCAATGTCGCACTCACGGCCATGCGAATCGGTGGCGCGCTGTGCGCCGGGCACCTGCTGCTCGATCTGCGCCAGCACTTCCTGCATGCGTGCAAAGTTGCGCACGCGGGTGTCTTCGCTTTGCTGGTACAGCTTGTCCAGGCCACCTGCGGCGTTGCGGCGCAGGGCCACGGCACCGTTCTCGGCCACGATGGCATCCACCGGCCAGGCGCGCGCAAACGGCACGCTCCAGCCCACGGGGCGGCCGGTGATGGGCACCACCTTCAGTCCCGCATCTTTCAGGCGTGCGATGGCGGCCACCACGTGCTCGGGCACCACCCCTTCGGTGGTCAGCGTGTCATCAATGTCGGTCAGCACGCCGAGCACATTGGCAGGCACAGGCAGTTCAGACAAGGGACGTAGAAATTCTTGGCTCACAGCAAACTCTCAAAAAACAAACCCGTGCACGCACGGGTTCGCAACCACACACTTTAGAAATCCGTCGCGGCCAGCGCAGCGGTGCAGGCGAGGCGCCGGATCGAAGACCGTCGCAGCGCTACGGCGAGATGCGGCAACGACGCATGCAGGCCGCTAATGATTTCAATTAATGGGCGCTACCCAAGGACAGACCGGCGTGCTCGCGCAGCGGGTGGAAATGGATCTTGGGGAAGCGTTCCTGCGCCAGACGCACGTCGTAGGGACTAGTGCACAGGAAAGCCAGGGTGTCGGCCGCATCGTGCGCCAGGCGCATGGGGTAGGCGTTCTCGAACTCGCGCAGCTCGGCGGGCGAATCGGCCGTGATCCAGCGCGCGCCGGTGTACTGGCAGCCTTCCAGGCGCACGTCGCAGTCGTACTCGGTCTTCAGGCGGTGTTGCACCACTTCAAACTGCAGCTGACCCACGGCGCCCAGCAGCATGTTGCCGCCGACATCGGGCTTGAACACCTGGATCGCACCCTCTTCGCCCAGCTGCATCAGGCCCTGCTGCAGCTGCTTGGTGCGCAGTGGGTTCTTCAAGACAACGGTCATGAACATTTCGGGGGCGAAGAACGGCAGGCCGGTGAACTGCAGGCTGGGGCCGTCGGTGATCGAGTCACCCAACTGCACGCCACCGTGGATGGTAAAACCGATGATGTCGCCCGCGTAGGCTTCATCCACCGCCTCGCGGCGCTGCGACATGAACGTCACCACGGACGTGGGGCGCAGCTCCTTGCCGGTGCGCTGCACTTTCATCTTCATGCCGGGCGTGTACTTGCCCGACGCCACGCGCACGAAGGCGATGCGGTCGCGGTGGTTGGCGTCCATGTTCGCCTGCACCTTGAACACCACGCCCGAGAAGCCTTGGTCTTCGGGCTGGATGATCTTTTCTTCACGCTGGCGGTTCACTTCGGTGAACGCCACGCGCGGGCCGGGCGGGGGCGACATGTCGACCACGGCGTTCAGCACCTCCATCACACCAAAGTTGTTCACGCCGGAGCCGAAGAACACGGGGGTCAGCTTGCCTGCCAGAAAGTCTGCATGGCTCCACGGCGCCGAGGCACCCTGTGCCAGCTCCATGCTTTCGATGGCATCGTCAAAGGCCTGGCCAAAGCGGGCGCGCAGCCTGTCGGTGTCGGTCAGTGGGATGACTTCAAAATCTTCTGGGCGCTTTTCGCTGCCAGCAGCAAACACCGTCATGGTCTGTGTCTGCAGATTGATGATGCCGCCAAAGCTCTTGCCCTGGCCCACGGGCCAGGTGATGGGGCAGCAAGGCATGCCCAGCTCGCGCTCGACTTCGTCCATGATGTCCAGCGGGTCGCGCACTTCACGGTCAAACTTGTTGATGAACGAAATGATGGGCGTGTTGCGCTGGCGGCAAACCTCGATCAGGCGGCGGGTTTGCGACTCCACACCATTGGCCGCATCAATCACCATCAGCGCCGAGTCCACGGCCGTCAGCACGCGGTAGGTATCTTCCGAGAAGTCCTTGTGGCCAGGGGTGTCGAGCAGGTTGATCACGTGGTCGCGGTAGCTCATCTGCATCACCGACGAGGCCACCGAGATGCCGCGCTGCTTTTCAATCTCCATCCAGTCCGACGTGGCGTGGCGCGAGGCCTTGCGGCCCTTGACGGCACCGGCAATCTGGATCGCACCCGAGAACAGCAGCAGCTTTTCGGTCAGCGTGGTCTTACCCGCGTCCGGGTGGGAAATGATGGCAAAGGTGCGGCGACGCCGGGTTTCTGGAGCGTAAGTCACTGGATGGGAGACGGTTCGGGCGCAGCTGCGGCCACGCGTTGCAGACAAAGGGCCGCAAGCGCATACGCACAGCAGGCCGCAAAAGCTAAAGAGGCGCAATTTTAAAGGAAAGCCCGAAACTCCACCGCCCCCGGAGATTGTGTCCAGCCCTTGCGGGCAAGCAGGGCCAACCCTAGTGCGCGGCATGCACCCCACCACGCAGACTGCGGGCATGCGCATGCTTCGCCCCATTCACCCGCTGCAACAGACCATGGCCGCCTTCGCTGTGCTGGCTGCCCTGAGCGCACACTACGGCTACAGCAGCGCGTATGCGGTGCTCAAACCCCTGCCCATGGTCTGGGGCATGGCCTGCGTGTGGTTCCTGGCACGCCCCAGACGTTACCCGATTGCCTGGGCCTTGCTGTTGCTGGGGCTACTGCTCAGCATGGTTGGCGATATCTGCCTGCTGTTTGAGCGTGGCTTTGTGCTGGGCCTGGGGGCATTTTTGTGCGCCCTCCTGGCTTACCTGAGGGTGCTGCGCCGTGAAACACCGCAATGGCTGCCCAGCAAGGCGGCTTTCGCCCTGTGCGCGCTCATGGGTGCAGGGCTGTATGGCTATTTGTGGTTCAGCAGCTTGCCTGCGGCGTTGCGCGTGCCCGTCTTCGCTTATGTGTGCGTGATTGTCTGCATGGCAGCGCAGGCAATAGGCCGTGCCCTGTACCTGCGCACCACCGCCTCCTGGTGCGTGGCGGCAGGCGCCATCAGCTTTATGGCCAGCGACAGCCTATTGGCCATCGACAAGTTTGTGGCGCCCATACCAGGCGTCTACCTCTGGGTGCTGGGCACTTACTACCTGGCACAGTGGCTGATTGTGCACGGCATGCTGCCCGCACTGCGCGATCGCTAACTCAAAAACAAGAGCTGTCTGCGCTTGCTGCATAAGCGCTACAGGCCAAAAATACCCCTCACCCTAAGCGTGGGTATCCTGGGCAATCCGGCCATCCACAATTTCCACCAGCCGATCACATTGCTGCGCCAGGCGCGGGTCGTGCGTGACAATCAAAAACGCGGTGCCGTAGCTGGCGTGAATCTCGCGCAGCAGGTTGAACACGTCTTGCGAAGACTGGGTGTCCAGGTTGCCCGTGGGCTCATCGGCCAGCACCAGGCGGGGCCGCTGCACCAGCGCCCGGGCAATGGCCACCCGCTGCTGCATGCCGCCCGACAGTTCCGCCGGTTTTTGGTGCAGGGCTTTGCCCAGCCCCACGGCTTGGAGCAATTCGGTCGCCCGCGCCCGATCCTGCGCGGTGACGGCACCCTGGGCCATCAAGGCGGGCAAGGTCACGTTCTCCAGCGCGGTAAACGCCGGCAGCAGGTGGTGGAACTGGAACACAAAGCCCAGCCGCTCGCGGCGCAGCAAGGTCAGGCCGCTGTCGTCCAGCGCGTGGGTTTCGCGGCCTTCCAGCTGGTAGCTGCCGCTGCTCATGCGCTCCAGCAGCCCCAGAATGTTGAGCAAGCTGCTTTTGCCCGAACCCGACGGCCCCACCAGCGCCACAAACTCGCCCGCATCCAGGCGCAAGTCCACGCCATGCAGTACCTCCGCTTCACTGGGCAGGCCCACGTTGTAGGACTTGCGCACGGCCTGCAGTTGCAGCAAAGGGGTGGGCGGCAATGGTTTTTCCGGGGCCATGGCTTACATCCGAATCGCTTGGGCCGGGTCCAGCCGCGCGGCACTGCGCGCCGGAATCACCGCCGCCAGGACGCCGCACACCGTGGCAGTCAGGGCTGCCGAGAGGGCATCGGCCCCGCTCAAGTGGATTTCAAACAAAGCGCCTCCGGCCGCATCGCGGGCAAAAAAGGTAAACAGCTGCACCAGCACGGCCGCCAGCAACACACCACCGACCGAACCCAGCGCCCCCACCACCGCGCCCTGCAGCAAAAACATGCGCAGCACCTGCGCCTGCGTGGTGCCCATGGCGCGCAAGATGCCAATCTCCTTGCGCTTTTGCACCACACTCACCACGAGCACGCTGGCAATCCCCAACACCACCACGATCAACACCACGCCGCGAATCACCGCCGTGCTGATGCTTTGCGCATTCAGCGCGGACACCAGCTGCGCGTTGGTGGCTTGCCAGCTTTCGATGTCGTAGTCATAGCGCTGGCGCAGTTGCTGGGCCAGCGTTTCGGCCATCCAGACATCCGCCACCTTCAGATCCAGCACCGTGGCTCCGCCGGGTACGCCCAGCAGGTTTTGCGCGCTGCGCAAGGGAATGACGACGGTGCGGCGGTTCAAATCTTTCACGCCCATGTCCAGCAGCGCCGTCACGCGCACCGGCTCGGTCACGCTGCCGGTGTCGATGGTGAAGCGGTCCCCTGGGCGCACGCCCAAATCGGACGCCAGCTCCACGCCAATCATGGCTTCGCCCGGCGCCAGTCCCCAGCGCCCAGCCACCATTTTTTCGCGCAGATTAACGATGCGCTGGTAGCGCTCCAGCTCCACGCCCATCAGGGCAATCGCCTGCGACGCCTCGCCGCGCAGCGCCAGGCCCGCGCCCGACACCATGGGCGAGACCGCCACCACGCCAGCGCCTGCCTCCAGCACCGGCACCAGTTGCTGCCAGTTGGCCACCGAGCGCAGGCGCTGCGCACGCGGCTGGGTGTCGCTAACAACCACACCTTGCGCCTGTGCGGGCAGCAGCGGAACCACCACGTCTTCAGGCGCGCGCACCGTGATATGGGCCTGCGTGCCCAGCGTTTTATTCACCGTGTTGGCCTGCAAGCCATGGATCAGCGCGGTGATGTAAGTCACCACCGCCACACCGGCTGCCACACCCGCCACGATGAGCAGGCTTTGCATCCGCCCCTCGCGCAAAAAGCGCAGGGCGACGGTCCATTCAAACATCCACGGCATGTGTCCGGCCCTCAAGGATGAGTGGTCCACTGTGGGCGCACGCGCTGCCCCGCCCGTGCCGGTGGCAGCAACACCACATCGCCCACCTGCACGCCTTGGGCAATGTGCGCCGCCTCCAGGGTGCGCAGCCCCACCTGCACGGGCTGTGCGGTGGCCTTGCCCTCTTTGAGTACCAGCACCTGAAGGCTGCCATCGCGCTGGGGCTGCAGGGCCTCCAGCGGCAGCACCACGGCCTGCGGCTCAGCGCCGGTCTCCACCAGCACCGACACGGTCATGTCCTCGCGCAAGAACGCGGGCGGCGGCGCATCCAGCGCCAGCTTCACCTCGATCGAGCCCCGCTGCGCATCCACCCCCGGCGCAATCGACATCACCCGCGCTGCCAGCCGCTGGTCCGCAAAGGCATCGGCCACCACGGTGGCGGATTGACCCTCGCGCAACTGGTCCAGAAAGCGCTCGTCCACCTGCGCCACGATCAGGGTGGCCCCCTCCAGCGCCAACTCCAGCAACACCGTGCCGGGCTGCACGATCTGCCCCGGCTCCACCGCCCGGCGCAACACCTTGCCCGCACGTGGCGCTGTGATACGGGTCTGTGCCAGCTTGGCCTGCGCAGCCTGCAAGGCCGCCTGGGTTTGCGCCACCTGCGCCTCAGCAGCTTTCAACTCGGCGCCGCCATCGGCCGATGCCGCCGCCTGGGCCTGCGCCGCCTGCAGCTGGGCTTGCGCCACTTCCAGCGCTTTGCGGCGCTCATCCAGGGCCGCCTGGCTCAGAAAGCCCTGGGTCACGAGTTGCTGGTTGCGCGCCCAGTCGGCCTGCGCCTGCTTCAAGCTGGCCTGGGCCTGCGCCACCTGGGCTTGGCTGCTGATGCGGCTGGTACTGCGCAGATTGCGCAGCTGGGCCTGGGCCTGCAGCACACCCGCTTGCGCTTGCTGGGCGGCTGCTTGCAACTCGGCCTGCTCCAGGTGCAGCAGCAATTGCCCGGCCTGTACCGCGTCACCCTCGTTCACAGCCACCGATTCCACCCGTCCCACCACGGTGCTACCCACCCCGACGCGGGTATTGGCTTCCACCCGGGCCGAGAACTGCAGGCTGCGCACCAGCGCTTGCGCCTGCACCTGTACAGCGGGCACCTGGGGGCCACGCCACTGTTGCAGCGCGGCATACGCCACCCCCACCAGCACGAGCACGGCCGCAGCCAGTGCCAGCCAGCGTGGGCGGCGTGGCTTGGGCGAGGCCTGTGGTTCAGTTTTGGAATTCAAGCCATCTCTCCCTGGTACTTGGTGCAGCAACGCATGCACCCACTTCCGCGGCACATTCGCAACCTGCCTTAGTCATGAAACAGCGAACCAGCCGTTTGCGGCACCACCAAGCCCAAGTGCTGGTAGGCCGCCTTGGTGGCAATGCGCCCTCGGGGCGTGCGCTGCAAATAGCCTTGCTGAATGAGGTAGGGCTCAATCACATCTTCGATGGTGCCCGCATCCTCACCAATGCTGGCCGCAATGTTGTCCACGCCCACGGGGCCGCCGTCAAAGCGGTGCACCACGGCTTCGAGCAGCTTGCGGTCCATCACGTCAAAGCCGCGCGGGTCCACGTCCAGCATCGCCAGCGCTTTGTGCGCCATCGCCTGGGTGATGGTGCCATCACCCTTGACTTCGGCGTAGTCACGCACCCGGCGCAGCAGGCGGTTGGCAATACGCGGCGTACCGCGCGAGCGGTTGGCAATTTCCTGCGCTCCGTCCGCGTCAATCGGTGCGCCCAGCAGCCCGGCACTGCGCCTGACGATGCGTGCCAACTCTTCGGCGTTGTAAAACTCCAGCCGCGCCACGATGCCAAAACGGTCGCGCAACGGGTTGGTCAGCATGCCCGCACGCGTGGTGGCCCCCACCAGCGTGAAGGGCTGTAAGTCCAGCTTGATGGAGCGCGCCGCCGGTCCTTCGCCGATCATGATGTCGATCTGAAAGTCTTCCAGCGCGGGGTAGAGAATTTCTTCCACCACGGGGCTGAGGCGGTGGATCTCGTCAATGAACAGCACATCGTTGGCTTCCAGGTTGGTCAGCAGCGCCGCCAAATCCTTGGGCTTTTCCAACACCGGGCCACTGGTCTGGCGCAGGTTCACGCCCAGCTCAGCGGCAATGATGTGGCTGAGTGTGGTCTTGCCCAGCCCCGGTGGGCCAAACAGCAGCACATGGTCCAGCGCTTCGCCGCGTTTTTTCGCCGCGCCGATGAAGATTTCCAGCTGCTCGCGCGCCTTTTCCTGGCCCACATATTCATCCAGCAGCTTGGGGCGCAGGGCACGTTCCAGCGCCTCTTCGTGCTTGTTGACGGGGGCGGGGGAGATGGCGCTGCTGCGCACTGCGGGCTCAGGCACTGGCGCTGCGGCAGCAGGCTTGGCCTTGGCGCGCGGCTTGCGTGCGGGGGCGGGCTCAAAACCTTCGCCAAAATCTTCGGTATGGATGCTCATGGGCGCTTACTTTGTCAAAGCCTTGATGGCCAGCTTGATACCGTCCGACACGCCCACATCGGCCGGCAGGGCTTTGAGGCCCACCGCCGCTTCCTTGTCGTTGTAGCCCAGCGCCAGCAGCGCTTGCAAGATGTCGGACTGCGCATCGCTTTTCACCTGGGTGGCAGCGCCGCTGGCCACGGCATCGCCCAGCTTGCCCTTGAGTTCCAGCAGCAGGCGCTCGGCCGTCTTCTTGCCAATGCCCGGCACTTTCACCAAACGCCCCACTTCCTGCAGCGCCACGGCCTGTGCCAGTTCATCAATACTCAGGCCCGACAGCAGCGACAGCGCCATGCGCGGCCCCACACCGGTGATTTTGATCAACGCACGGAATGTCTGACGCTCTGGCGCGGTCGCAAACCCATACAGCAACTGGGCATCCTCGCGCACGATAAAGTGCGTGAGCAGGCTGATTCGCTCACCCAGGTGCGGCAGGTTGTAAAACGTACTCATGGGCACCTGCACCTCATAGCCCACGCCATGGCAGTCCACCAGGACTTCGGGCGGGTTCTTCTCGAGCAGGGTTCCAGTCAGTTTGCCTATCATTGCGATCCTTTTTGTGCTGCAGCCCACGCTGCGGCGTCTTCCTACCGAGGAATTATCAGCGTGATCTTGCGCCACACCTTCACTCCCCACAACAACACCCGTTTGACCCACCTGTGCGGGCCCGCAGATGCGCATTTGCGCACCATTGAAGTGGGCATGCAGGTCAAGATTGCGCACCGCCACGAGCAATTCAAGGTGGACGGCCCCAAAGCCAAGGCTACGGAAGCCATGGAGTTGCTGCAAGCGCTGTATGAAATGGCCGATGAACCCATCCAGGAAGCCACGCTGCAACTGATGATTGCCGGGGATGCCGAGATGCTGGAGCCCGACGCCACCGCCGTGCAGCTGACCACGCGCCGCGCCGACCTGCGCGCGCGCACGCCCAACCAGGCGCTGTACCTGCAGAACATTGCCGAGCACGACATCACCTTCGGTATCGGCCCCGCCGGCACCGGCAAGACCTACCTGGCCGTGGCCTGCGCCGTGGACGCGCTGGAGCGCAGCGCCGTGCAGCGCATTGTGCTGACCCGCCCGGCTGTGGAGGCCGGCGAGCGCCTGGGCTTTTTGCCCGGTGATCTGACGCAAAAGGTCGACCCCTATCTGCGCCCGCTGTACGACGCGCTGTACGACCTGATGGGCTACGACAAAGTGCAAAAGGCGTTTGAACGCAACGCGCTGGAAATTGCCCCCCTGGCCTTCATGCGCGGGCGCACGCTGAACAATGCCTTCGTCATCCTGGACGAGGCACAGAACACCACGCCCGAGCAGATGAAGATGTTCCTCACCCGCATCGGCTTTGGAGCCAAGGCCGTGATCACCGGTGACGTCAGCCAGATTGACCTGCCCAAAGGTGCCATGAGCGGGCTCATCGACGCCGAGCGTGTACTCAAACGCACCAAGGGCATCAGCATTAACCGCTTTACCAGCGCGGACGTGGTGCGCCACCCCCTGGTCGCGCGCATTGTGGATGCCTACGATGCCAGCAACGGCGGGCGCCCCACGCGCTAACTAGCAATAATCAATAGCTACCAGCGCTTGCCCCATCAGCCTTAGAGGCCAAAATGACACTAAACAACCTCGACCTCTCTTTGCAGTTCGGCCAGTTTGACAACCTGGCCGCGCACCAAACCCTGCTGACCGAAGCCAAGGTCACCCAATGGATCAGACACGCGCTGGCCGTGGATGCCGAAATGGCCGTGCGCATCGTCGGTGTGGACGAAGGCCAGGCCTTGAATTTGCAGTACCGCAAAAAAGACTACGCCACCAATGTGCTGACGTTCAACTACCAGCAAGAGCCCACGGTACAGGCTGACCTGGTGATCTGCGGCCCCGTGATTGAGCGCGAGGCGCAGGAGCAAAACAAGACGCTGGAAGAGCACTATGCACACATGATCGTGCACGGTACCTTGCACGCCCAAGGCTGGGACCACGAAACCAGCGAAGCAGACGCCCAAGAGATGGAGGCCTACGAAACCGACATCATGGCCGAGCTGGGCTTTGCCGACCCCTACGCCCAAGACTAAGCACCTTTGCGCACTGCGGCATCCCCCAAGGCTCCACCCGGAGCCTTTTTGCCCCGGCACACAGCGCAGGGGCTTGCAGTGCAGCAACTCTGGCACCATATCTTCAACAAAGTCGGTACCTGCAGGGCACCGATCTTGCTTTCCCCCACAACAACCACAAACGCTGAGAGGGCAACCCATGAAAACCATCGACGAAATGCTGCACCTCGAGCTGCTGTCCACCGAGCAGCACGCCTTTATCCGCGAGTGGATTGCCCAGTCACGCACGCCAGAACGCATTTTGCAAATGCCCGCCCCCATGTGGCAGGCCTTGGAGCAAGCCAGCGAACGCATGGGCATTGACCAGGATTTGCTGCGCGAGCCCGCCTTGGATGAAGGATTTACCAGCCTGCCCTAGCGCCTTGCACAGCCCTGCGCGCCTGCGGATGATGTAATTTTTGCGGCTTTCTCAAAACCCATAAAAATTTGCGCTACAATCGCAATCTCACTGCACAAGCAGATGGCTCGGTAGCTCAGTTGGTAGAGCAGCGGATTGAAAATCCGCGTGTCGGCGGTTCGATCCCGTCCCAAGCCACCAAATAGCAAAGCCCAGATTCGCGAGAATCTGGGCTTTTTCTTTGTCTGTGCTTTGCGCAGCACGGCCCTGCGCCGTGCATACCGGTGCCGCACGGTGCGTGCAGCGCCGGTCAGATGGCATCAGCCCTCTGTCGAGCTATCGATATCGGTATAGCGAAAGCCTGCATTGCGCAGCGCTTCATACAAACGATGGCGGCCGGTCAATGCCTCCGGGCTGCCCAGACGCTCCACCACCTGTGCACTCCAATCCACCTCGCGCATGCCATGCGTGCGCATGAACTGGCGCAATGCCTCGTTGTAGTCACCAATCTCTTGGCTTTGGTCGGCAGGCACCTGGTATTGCTCACGGTGCAGCACCGCGCTTTGCGGCAGACGGGGTTTGATGGCCGCAGGCTTGGCCGGGTCGGGGCGCCCCACCACCAAGCCAAACACGGGGAAGACATTCGCGGGCGTGCCCAGCACTTTGGCCACTTCCTCGGGCTGGTTGCGCATGCCCCCCACATAGACCGTGCCCAGCCCCATGGCTTCTGCGGCCACCACGGCGTTTTGCGCGGCCAGGGCAGCGTCGATCACGCCCATCAAAAACGTATCCAGGTAGTGCAAGCCCACGGGGTCACGCCCTTGGGCTTGGCCCAGGCGCTCAATGCGCGACAGGTCTGCCAAAAACACCAGCACCAGGGGCGCCACGGCCAAATGCTTTTGCGGCCCCACCAAATTGGCCAAGGCTTCGCGGCGCTCTTGCGATTCCACCGCAATCACGCTCCAAGTTTGCAAGTTCGACGAGGTGGGGGCGGACTGCGCAGCCGCCACCAGCGTCTCCAGCGTGTGTTCAGGCAACGCATCGCGCACAAAGTGGCGCACGGAGCGGTGGCTCAGCATCGCATCCAGCACAGGCAATTCGGGCAAATTCAAGGCAGGCGCGGCGTCTCCATAGCGTGCTTGCAGGGCTGTCACGGTCATCGTTGTTCTTTCTTCACTTCACAAAGCGTTAATTCTAGGCAGGCATAAGCGGCAGACCTGTGTCACCACCGCGCAGGCCCAGGCTTTGTGGGGCTGCCATGGCGCACCAGTCCTGCTGCGCAGCGGCGACACGCTGCCCCACCAACTGCCGCCACAATTTCACCATGCAATGGTGCATGCACTGCCTATTGCCCTGCTTGTCACCCGCCCTTCTTTCGCCATGTCCGCCACCGCCAGTTCTCGCTCTTTGAATTTACTGTTTGTGGCGCAGGCGCTGGGCGGAGCGGCGCCGCCCATCATCATCTCGCTGGGCGGCTTGGTGGGGCAGCAACTCTCTAGCGACCCCACCCTGGCCACATTGCCTGTGAGCCTGTATCAGCTGGGTCTGGCCTTGTCCACCTTGCCCGCTGCCTGGCTGATGCAGCGCCAGGGCCGGCGCAACACCTATGTGCTGGGCGCCATGCTGGCCATCGTGGCGGGGGTGATCGCTGCCCAAGGCATTGCCTACGGTCATTTCATGCTGTTTTGCCTGGGCACTGCACTGGCTGGCTTTTACGGCGCCTGCGTACAGAGCTACCGCTTTGCCGCCGTGGACGCTGTGGCAGAGCCAGCGCTGCATGCGCGGGCCATTTCACGCGTGATGGTGGGCGGCCTGCTGGCGGCCATCATTGGCCCACAGTTGGTCATCTGGACCCGTGATGCACTGCCCCTGACACCGTTTGCCGGCAGCTTTTACGGCCAGGCCGCTTTGGCCTGTTTGGCCCTGCTGGTGCTGCTGCGCTTGCGCCTGCCTCCGGCCAGCACCACCCGCGTCAGCGGCCCGGCGCGCCCTTTAGGGGCGATCGTGCGCACCCCGGCTTTTATCGTCGCCTGCGCGGCCGGCGTGGTCAGCTATGGTCTGATGGCATTCTTGATGACCGCAACCCCCATGGCCATGGTGGGCTGCGGCTTCAGCGTGGGCGAGGCCGCTATGGGCGTGCAATGGCACGTGCTGGCCATGTTTGCGCCCAGCTTTTTTACCGGGCGCTTGATTGCGCGCTGGGGCAAAACCACCATCACTGCCATCGGACTGGTGCTGATTGCCATCTCGGGCGGCATTGCCTTGATGGGGCTGGAGCTGCTGCACTTTTGGGGTGCCCTGATTGTGCTGGGCATTGGCTGGAACTTCGGGTTCATCGGCGCTACCGCCATGCTGACCGACAGTTACCGCCCCAGCGAACGCGCCAAAGTACAGGCGACCAACGATTTTTGTGTGTTTGGCAGCGTGGCCCTGGCCTCCTTTGGCTCCGGCCATCTGCTGCACACGGCAGGCTGGAACGCCATCAATGCGGGCATGCTGCCGCTGGTTGCGCTGGTACTGCTGCTCATCACCTTCCATGCCTGGCGCCAACGCGCCGCCACCACGGTTTCACCATGACTTCCACCCACCTACAAATTCTGCTGCACGCCCCCGACGCGGAAGGCCTGCAGCGCGCCCGCATGAACGCCGTCAACGCCCAGAAAGCCGACCCGCGCTGCGAAGTGCGCATTATTGCCAACGCCGGTGCCGTGGCCGCTGCGCTGGACAGCCCCCACGCCCAAGCGGACAACTGCACCCTGCTGTGCCCCAACACCTTGGCGCATTTGCAGCGCACCTGCCGTGCGCCCCTGCAAGTGCTGGACGGCCCTGCGGTGCTGGCACTGGCACAGCTGCAGCAGCAAGGCTGGATCTACATCCGCGCCTGAGCCACGCACTCCAGCAGCCCGCCACGCCACCCCGCCCATCCAAGCTGCGCGACGACGACGGGGAGCGTGGAGCCACAAGCCGTACGGACGCACGACAACGGCGCAACAACGGCATCTCAGCATCGTGTTCAGGGCCATGCCAGCGGGCTTGTTCTGGGCTCCCCAGCACCAAAGCCCCAGCGCAGCAGCCGTTGTGGCAGGTCAGCACTACCTGTGCTGCGGTGCAAAGTGCTTTGTCTTTTGCACGGCAGGCCAGTGCCTGGCTAGCCACTAAGATCACCACGAGCGCACCAGCATGGTGCGTTTTGTCCATTTCACACACAACACCAAGGACACGGGAGACACCATGGAAATTCTGGCTAGCTGGGGCCTTGGCCCCTGGGAACACATCGCCTTGCTGCTGACGGCCGCCTTTGTGGCAGGCGCACTCAATGCCGTGGCCGGTGGCGGCAGCTTTTTGACACTGCCCGCCCTCGTCTTTACCGGCATGCCCCCCGTGGCCGCCAATGCCACGGGCACGGTGGCACTGCTGCCCGGCTATGCCGCTGGCGCATGGGGGTTCAAAGAAGACATGGCGCCCCCCCCGGGTTTGAGCATGGGCCGATCGATTGCGCTGGCCCTGATTGGTGGTGCAGGCGGGGCCGCACTGCTGCTGTTCACCCCGGATGACATTTTTCGCAAAGTCGTTCCCTGGCTGCTGCTGGCGGCCACGGCGCTGTTTGCGTTTGGCCCCCAGATCCGCGCCTGGGCATCACGCAACACCCAGCCCGGCACGCCTGCCAGCGCCACCAAAGCCACCCTCGGCATGCTGGCAGTGGCTTTTTACGGCGGCTACTTCAACGGCGGCCTGGGCATTCTGTGCCTGGCGCTGTTCAGCCTGCTGGGCCAAACCCAGCTCAATGCCATGAACGGCATGAAAAACCTGGTCTCGGCCCTGCTCACCGCCATTGCCGTTGGCATTTACGCCGCAGGTGGCATCGTCGAATGGCCGCAGGCGCTGTTGATGATGATCTCTGCCACGCTGGGCGGCTACGGCGGCGCCCGCGTGGCCCGCAAGATTCCGGCCCACATCCTGCGCTGGGGGATTGTGGTCACCGGCTTGGTGATGGCGGCTTTGTTTTTTATGAAGGGCTAATTGCATAGCGCCTTGTGCTTGCTGTATCAGCGTTTGAGGCTGATTTGGCTGTTATTTTTTGCTTGAAGCTTTGCTGGATGCTGTAGGCCTCAGCACTGGCAGAGGGCGTTCATGCATAGAGCAAGCACCAGCTTGCACATCTTTTCTATAGCTGCTTGTGCTTGCTGGATAAGCGCTAAAGGCTGATTCAGCCTTTGCTTCTACTTGAAATATTGCTAGCCGCTTATCGCGCGGCGGCGACTTACTTTCCTTTGCTTGCTCAAAGGAAAGTAAGCAAAGGAAAGAGCACCCTGCTACCCGTGTCCCTGCGCTTCGCTCCGGGCAACCTGCGATGCTCGATCACAGGGCGGGGCCGCAGAACTCGCTGCGCGCTTGCAGCGCTGCGCTCAAACAGCTGCGGCCAGCTTGATGACGAGGCAGATGCGTCCTGCGGCGCATCTGCCCACCCTGCGCTCTGTGCGCCTCGGCACGGGTAGAAGGAATAAAAGTCTAAGCTGTTGCCTGTTCGGTAATCCCCCCGTAAAACC
>NZ_DLTI01000001.1:0-6090 GCF_002501455.1 Comamonas sp. UBA7840
TTTGGAACGCTTGGCAAGCCACCTTTTGAGGCACAAGAGGGTCTGCCATGCTGTCCACCACCGTGATGCTGGGCCGGTTGACCCAAGCGCTCGACAGTTGATCGACAGTGCGCTGCACCATCGCTTTGCGCAGTTGAATGGCGGTTGGCTTGGTCACTACCGGTTGATCTGTGCGGCTGAACATCGCCACACCCTGCTCTGTCTCTGTGGTCTGCACTTGATCAAAGAAATGATCAAAGCCCGAGCGAATGGCCGCCATTTCATCGATGGAGGGATATGGGTAAGCTTCATCCAACTTGAACCCTGCTTGAGCAGCCGTCTCCCAAACCTTGGGGCTCACCACATTGGCCAGGTAATCATTGCTGGCGTTTTGATCCTGCAGTTTGGCAATCAGGTAGCTCTCAAACGCGCGCGCGCTCAGCTCTACATCGGTGCTCCAGTAGTCAGAGGAGCGGCGCTCATCCAGCAGCTTCGCCCGCGCACGCAAGCCCGTGCTGCCAATGGCGCGCATCACTGCACCAAAGGCTTCAATCATCTCGGCACGCACACCCTCACCGCGTGGAAAGTATTTGCTCCCGCTTGCAGCTGCCCTGACATCGCTGGAATCGGTCATAAACCCATCGGCAAAACTGCGCATGCGGGAGAAATAGTTGTCTACCGCGTGCCACCACTCGTGCCCCAAGCTACCTGCACCGGTGCGCTTGGTCAGGTTGATGACTACCTTGCCAGGCTCATAGTGGGCTTTGAAGGCGTTCTTGCCGCCGCTTCCTCGGGCACCAAATGCCAAGCCCAGCTGACCGTTCAACGAAATGGCTTGCGGTGGCAACTGCAGCACGGCTGGCATCGGTCTTGGCTTGGGCATCCTGCGCTGCCGCTTCAGCATTCTGTCGTGCTGCGGCGTGATCAGCACGCCCAGCTCGCCCGCTGGCCTCGACGGCGCCCAGCCCACCACCCAGGGGAGCGGCGGCCATACCTTCCAGCGCGGCTTGACCCAAGACACCACGCATGGTTGGGGTATCAAACCCTTCGCTTTGCTCCGCCAGGTTGGCGGCCAGTCGCTCCTGCCCACCCTGCACTGCCTCCATGGGCGCTTCTTTGGCGGCGCCCACTGCCGCGCCCTTGGCGATCCCCACGGCAGATGCGTCTGCCACCTGCTTGGCTGCACCCACGCTGGCCAGACGGCGCACAGCAGCCTCTGCACCAGTGGAGCCCGCCAGCACACCCAGCCCTGCACCCGTCGCAATGCTGCCCAAGTTGTCACCGTCATAGGCCTGCGCAGCACTAGCGCGCGCTGCGGCCTGCTCAGGGGTGGCACCAGCTTCCAAATGCCGCTGCTCCACCGCTTCGTAGATCCCACCCTTGACCGCCCCCGCTCCCTGCACAGCCCCAATCGCCATCGGTGCGGCACGTGCAGCAAGTTGTGCAGCGGCACTACCGCCGCCCGTCAACGCAGCAGCGGCCAGCGTTGGCACCACCGAGCCCACGGCATTCAGGGTGGTGTCCAGCGGTGCGTCCGCAAAGCTGCCGGCATAGGCCTTCACCTCTTCCCAGGTGCTGCCGGAATCCTCGGCGGTCTTGATCTTGCGTGCGCGCTCTTGTTTTTCGGCCTTGCGGTAGTCGGACTCCAGGCCTTCGGCCGCCTGAATGCCTTTACCCATCAAGCGCGAGACCGCGTTGTCCGCACCAAAAGCATCCGAGACCATCTTGACGCCCTGGGCTACGCCCGTGCCCAAAGCAATCGCTGAATCTCCCACGGATCGAGCCAGCGATGGCGGCTCTGGCTCTACCAAGGTCGCGCCTTGTTTCCACCACTCTCCAGAGGGCTGAGCGTTCGAAGTTGCTGCGGGCGTGGGCTGGATTTCAGTGGAGCCCTGCTTCCACCATGCTTTGTCTTGCGCCATCCCGGCAGATTCGCTCAAGGCGCGCGCTTGGCCTAACCCTAGCCGGGGTGCAATAAAAAACCCGCCGAAGCGGGTCTTACATAACTCGTCAGCCTTGCGGCCATTCTGGATCTTGCTCTTCCGTGTCAAAGAAACCAGGCGGCAGCGCGACCTCTCCGTCGTTCAAGCCACCCATCTTTGCAGCCAGATCAGCGGGAACAGGGGTTTCAAACGTGACCAGGTATCCATAAATCAGTCCATCATCCCCAGCCATCTCTTCGACGCTTGGTTGCAGATAGAGATACTCATCGTAGGTCAGGCCTAAATAGGTAGCCACTTTCTGATCACTATCTCGCTCCGCTTGCTCTTCCAGCTGCCGATTGCTCATGATGGCTCCTTAAGCGCTGCCCAGTTGACTAGGATAAACCTAGCAGAGCAAAGTTTCTAACAACTAGGCCTCGTCAACACAACCCGCTTCAAGTGGACCTTATGCATACCTTCCTAGAGAGCGCAGCCCTGATCTGTCCATTTCTCGCAGGCTGCACGTCGCTCACCTAGCACGATGCATTGTGTGAAACAACGGAATGTAGAACTACCGCTTTATGATGACAGCGCTCATATTCCCGAATGCAATCGAAAGACTGCATCAAAAGTACCTTACTTCACGCCAACGGTTCAAGCGCAGGCTCCCAAAAAATCCCTCTTTTGAGGAACTTCTTATGTTAAGTACCAGTTTGAATACTCTGTGAACTTATTGCATTCTGAATATTCAAGCAATAACCGAGTATTGCCTCAACACGTGCCATTGCATCATCTTTGAAACGTGTTTGGTAATCTTGGCTCAGATCATAATCAGCATGATTTCGCTGATCTTTCAATTTTTTCATGGCCAATGCTATTTTTTTCGCTTCTACTCGGCCAGGGTTTGCTCCCTCACCATACATAAAAGCACGCCGTATCACAAAGGCGTGTGACCCCTCATTCCGCTGACGCTCTACCCCTAAAACGGCTGGAATAGTTTCATCAACAGTATGAAGTGCAGCATAGTAACCACGCGAAGTAGCGCATCGCAACTCTACTTCACTGCACCCTTCACGGCTACCTAAAGTGTTAGCCAGCGTCAGAAGATCAGTTGGACTGCAGCTCATCTTGAGTCAAATAATGGAATTCAACACTCAGCTTCATTGGATTCCAATTGGAATCATCAATAAATTTTTCAACAAATGCTGCATCCAATGCAATTTCTTTATGGATATCACCCTCGATGTGAATGGATGCGACAAATCGACCACCATCCTCAAAATCATCTATTCCGTAAGCCTCAATCCCAGCAATTCGCACTTGATGCTCTTTAGCAACCAAGCCAGCCATCTCAACTTGACGCTTTACTTCCTCAGGATCAATACCTAGATACTCTAAGTTAGTCAACGCAGACTTCGCGTGAATGACGATATCTTCAAAATCTTCATTCACACCCAGAAATTTGCTAGCTAGGATTAGCGTCTCATCGAATCGAGCATCAAGCATCAAGGTGTGACAAGTTCGAAGTGCCACTTCCGAATCATTGCCCACTAACTGCATTGCCTCATACGCGAGATCTGCTGCATCGCGTAAATCACAAATCAAACCTTTGTTTATTGAGCCATTAGCAAGGACGTTGTAAGACCGTTCCAAACGAAGCGCATTTGCAGTCCAGTACTCAACTGCATCAGTATCCCAGCGCAACGCCGCGATCGCTGCCTTGATCGTACTGGCTGTTGCCGCATCAGCTTTCGCTAGTTTATTAGCCTCACGTTCAAGCCTCCGCAAGTTCAAATCTGAAATTTGCTCTGGATGGTCAACATAAAGCTGCACCTCATCAAAAAGTGCGGTGCCTATGGTCTGTGGTCGAGCTTGGATCATGTAGAAGGTATTGGTATAGATCAACCTCAGCCCACCATCGGACTATCTTAGGCTTACCTACTATACGGTGCTATCTTAGCAAACACCAAACGGCCTAGCTCCAAATGAGCTATTGGTGCTCTCTTCGCCACAACTGCAAGCAAGCTCTTGACGATCCAATACGTTTCGCGCGACCCCCTCTTCCGAGAGGCTGCGCTTCGTCAATTTTCGTAGTGGTAGCGGCACTGCAACACCACCAGATCATCGTCATCAGCGCGGTACACGAGCCGATTAGTCTGGTCGATGCGCCTTGACCAGTAACCAGACAAGTTGCCTACCAGCGGCTCCGGCTTGCCAGTCCCCACAAAAGGATCGCGCGCAGCTTCGGTCAGCAGCAGGTTGATGCGTTTGAGTGTTTTCTTATCTTGTCCCTGCCAATACAGGTAATCCTCCCAAGCACCTGGGAGAAATTTGATAGCGCGACTCACTCTTCAATCAGGGCTTGCGCCTTGGCTGCCCCCCTGCGGTCTTGCTCCACAGCCGCCATCAAGCGGCGCGCATTCGCAGGGCTTTGCAGCAGGTGCAAGGTCTCCAGCATGCTGTTGTATGTGGACTCAGACAGCAACACAGCGTTCTCGCCATCACGGCGGTGGATCAAAGTCACGTCGCAGTCCGCCACCACGCGATCAATCACGCCTTTGAACTCGCTACGCGCTTGGGTGAAGCTAACTACATGCACAACTCTCTCCTTGATATGTACCACATATTGTACATGTCTTGCGCAAAGTGCGTTAGGCACACCTAATTCTTGCGGTACTGCTTGCCATCTGGCCCGATATAAATCGACCCCGCAGGCAACGCCTTCAGTTGCTCAGGAGTAGACACCTTGGCTGGCCCGTCACCCGCGCCACCATCATCCACGCGCTGCACTTCGCCCGTGCGCTTGTTGTACCGGATCACACTGCCTTGCGTGGTCGAGCCATCTACGTTCTTGGTGGTCGGCGTCACCTGCACGCCCCAATCTGCCGCATCGGTGCGTCCGGTTAATGTGGCCAGCCGCTTTTGCGCCGCGTTGCGCGCCTCGTCAGTCTCGGCATTCAGATACTCAGCTTGGGCTTGCTCCACTCGCTGCGCCTGACGGTTCTGGAAACCCTGCGTAGCTTCCTCCAAGTTCAAGCGGCGCCCATCCATGACCAGCCGCTGTGCAGCAGTGCGCTCGCCCATGGCGGCGCGCTGGTTAGCACCAGTCTGGCTCATCTGTTCACGGGTCAATGCCACATTCAGGCCCTGGGCCTGCATATCTAGCTGTGGCTGCGCAGCTTGCGCGGCCAGATCGGCTTGCTGCACCATGGCCAGACGATCTTGCGCAGCTTTGGCAGACCCTTTTGGCGCCCAGCTCGATTGATGAATCAAGCTGCTAGCGTCCATCTTGGCGCGGCGCAGTGCCTCACGGCTCGTGAAGTCATTGCCACTGTGGGCCACTGATGGGGCGCGAACGGTGTTGATCATCGGTTGAGGCTGACCATCTCCCCCAGCCATCCCTTGGGCCACTCTTGTGACACTTGCCAAGCGTTGATTGGCACTGAGTTGATCTGCCGCCTGCATGTTTTGCGCTGAAATCCCACCGCCTCCACGCCCATTCACGATCTGCGCCCCAGCGCCCACATCCTTGCCAGAGTAGGTGTTCGTGGCCGCATCGAATTCGATCTGGCCAGTCTGGGCATTCGGAATCGCCGCGGCGGCGCTTTGTGTCTGTGCAGGTGATGCTACCGGCTGCTGGGGAGGCAGGCCCTGCGGCTGGTAGGTGGTCAAGCGCTGTGCGGCTGCTGGGCGCTCTGCTTCGGAGGCTGCAGACACAGCAGCCAGGCCTGCGCCCGGGGTAAGGTAAGGGGCAGCGGCTTTTGCGGCACCGGCCACACTGCCAGCCCCTGCTACGCCAGCTCCCACCAGACGGGATACCGCTGGCACTGCCGCGACCGCACGCACTGCACCGCCCACAGCAGGCAAGGCTATGGCGGTATTGGACAGATTGCGCCCGACTTCCGAGGTGCTCAAGCCACCTAGCCGCTTCGCAGCTGGTGCTGCACGGCCCTGCTCGGTCGGAATCTGGTTAATCAATTGCTGGCGTTCTTGATCGGTGGCCATAACGTGCCTTTGCTGGTTTCACTGGTTGGCAGTGTCAGCAAAGCCCCCCTGAGGCTCAAACCTTAGCCGGGGTTACCAATGGGACTTGACCAGGCGCGGGCGTTTGTCGCGCTGCTTGCGCTGCACATAAAAGCAGCAGGCTAGGGTTAATGCGTGGGTCAGATTGAGATGGAAAAACCGGGGT
>NZ_DLTI01000001.1:6304-23554 GCF_002501455.1 Comamonas sp. UBA7840
CTTCTGGATGGAAATCAACAGGCTGGGTAAATAAAGAACCCTCGCGGGTGGTAGCGAGCAACAAAAGACCATCGGTCGTCTAAGTCAGTACTGCTCTGCCCCCGGATGGGATCGGCATCAGGAACATCAAAAGGCCACGCGAAATCCAGACGCTGGGATCTGTACGGAGTTGAGGCATACCGGGTTGCCAAGAACAGCAAAGCCCATCGCGCAAGCGATGACAGGTCGGAAAGTCACGACCACAAACCAGAGCTTTTTTCTTCAAAGAGGGCTCTGCTTTGTGGGTTACCTGAACTTACCAAGAAGGTGTAACGCACGCACTTCTGGTTGCGAAAGAGATTACTGTGAGCTTGGGGAGGCAATCGTTTTTATTTTTTCAATCGGAGGTCTTATGTCATGGTTCCACAAGTATTTACCCTCGTTCTGCAAGCACTCTCAGCGCAATTCAAACGCCGCAGCCCAGCAGCCAGCGCCGCCTGATAAGGCTCCAAGCCCGCAGGATAAAACAGGCTCCCAGCCAGCACCCCCAAGAAAGCGCACACCACTCAGTGCAGCACAGCTGGATTACTAAACGCCGAGCGCTCTTCAAACAGAGCACTCTCACTAACAGGGAATAACAAAATGAAAGAATCTAAACAGCAAGGCCAACCTAGCAAGCCTGAGCCGCGCAATCACAGCAAACCGGCTGAGCAAAAAACCAATTCCAAGCCTTCTTCAATTCAGCCATCCACCTTTGACAAGGGACACCCTGGACAGTGCCCAAAGGAAAAAACTGAAGACGTGTACGAGTAAGGAGGATGCGTTTTTTTGATTAACGCACCTGTCTATCAATAGAGCTTTGCCTGCCTAGTGCAGGTTTTTTTATCCATACAAAAGCTGGCTAACACCCTATTGAATTCTGTGAAGCTAAGCGGATGTAACGCCCAACCAGCAGTCCCCACAAAGATGTACTCTGAACCCGGGAGGGTTTATGGCTATTTCTTAAAGAGGTGTTGTATGTCTTGGCTTCAAAAATGCTTTAAAAACCTGTGTAGATGCTGCGGCGCGAAACCTAACGCCACCGCTACGCACCCTCCTCCTAATCAGCCCGATAAGGCGCCCACCGATCAGGAGCAAAAAAACGATCAGCAGCAACAGCGGCAGCGAATGAATCCGTCAAATCCTCTGCCCCTCACCAAACTTGAGGCTGAATACTAGGTGCCGTAGGCGCTCATCATCACAAGATGAAGCCCTACTTAAACAATGTCGTTACTTACGTATTCGTACAACGATGGTACTCATTTAGGTCCACTGTGAAGACGTGGCAACCATTTCGGTTACCACAAACCTAAGGAGTCATCGCTATGACACAAACCAACCAACCAGGTTCTACCAACCCCAGCCAAAAGCCAGGCCAGCCGCAACAAGCAGCGCCTAACAAGCCACAGCCTGGGCAGCAGCCTTCGGATAAAAATCAAGACGACAAGTCCAAGCAACACAGCTAAAGCTTGTTTCTTGCCAAGGTAACCGTCTCGCTTACCCGTCTGGATCCTAGTAACAAGGCCCGCACATAGCGGGTTTTTTTTCGTCTTGTTTTAACAGGGCCATCCAGTGAACCCTTTGCGCTTTACGGGTCTCGCTTGCAACGCCTATCCCTCTGGGCAAAGCAGGTAGCAAAGGGTTCGCTAGATGGTGAATGCGCGGCAAGCCGCGTGGCGCTTTGGAATTGAACCGGCGTCGGATTGTCCTAGGCTGTACCCGAAAGGGCTAGGCAGCTGCCATGAAAAAACAGGCGCGCCCCTGACCACCATCTACCTTTTCCAGCCGGGTTGTGGGCATCACCTCCCTCCCTCTCTTACTTCCCATGACAGCCCTTGAGTGGGCAGCCGGCTTTCCTCTCCCCCTTCCCGCCCTGAGCAATCACGGCGGGTTTTTCTTTTGGAGCCTCTGAAATGTCCCGCTACTCATCCAGCATTGCGCGCCATGCCTCTCGCCAACGCCGCGGCGCGCCCATAGCTAACCTGACCTTTGCACAGCGCCAAGAACAACGCCGCCTTGATGCGCAAGCTGATGGCCACCTGTTTGTGCCAGCGCGCTCGCCTGAGCAAATCCGCCAGACCTTGAGCCAGCCTGCCTCCGTGATTGGCAGCGCGGACGCTTTCTAAGAGGCAGCAGTCATGTCTGCAGCCCTTACCGTTATGGCTGCCTTTTGCATTGCCATAGGCCTTAGCGCCTTGGCTGCAGCAGAGAGCTGGCCTGAAGAACCAACTATAGAAAGCAGTAAGCCATGAACAGCAAGTACATGAACCTGGCTGAGCTGAACCAGCAGTTGGGCGTTTGCTTCGTTGATGCTGACAAGCTGGCCTCCATGGGCTTTTTCCCGGTCGTGCTCACCAAGGAGGAGCTGAGCGCCTTAGACGAGGCAACCCGCCGCAAGTGGCGCTCCGCCAAGCTCTACCCCATCAGCAAGCTGCAGGACATTCGCGCCAGCATCGGAGCATCAATGCGCGATTCCTGCTGCGAGTTGCGCCTGGCTGGCCGCGAACTGCTCAACGCTGCCGTGGAGTTACCGCCCAGCCACTCAATCGCCATCAAGATTTCGCACGGCCGCACCGAGGTATCTACCGTCAGGGGCATCGTGCTGACACCTATTGGTGTGGGCAACCAGCCCCTGCACACCGTAGTGCGCTATGCCATCCAGTGCGCGCTGGCCGAAGCCGCAACCCTCAAACGCAGCGCCACCGCAGAGGCTCTAAAACAATAGCTAACAGCGCTTTATTGACAAGCGCCATCCGCGTATTTGTGCATAAACAAAGGCAGAAAATGCCCCACACCCATCACTACAACGAGAAAGCACAAGCAGCGGCAACGCAGATTATTGCCAAACTCCGCACCCTGCTATCCAGCGCGCAGAGCGGGGAGCAAGTGCCCTTCATGTACGCAATCGCAGACGGCTACGGCAACGCATTCTTTGAAGAACAAGGTTGCGTGTCATCCGAAGCCAAAGACCTGCAGCCAGAAGTTGATGGCCTGAATGAAAACTTGGACGGAGAACCGCCTTACAAGGTGGTAGCGGTATACACCCACCACGCCCAGCTTTCAGCAGTGCAAACCACCAAGGTTGTGGAAGCACTGGAAATGCTTGAAAACGGCGCATTGAACGTCGGTGAAAACGCTAAAAACCGAGGCGATGATTACGGCGTTGGTTATGCACAAGCCATGGCGAAGATGGCGCGCGATACCTTGGATGTACTTTCCGCCCCCGCGCACCCCGCAGAGGGAGTGCCAGCGCCAGATTGGCGTGAGCTTGCGGCGCGCGTTATGGATGCCTTGGCAGACGCGCAGGAGCGAACAAATACAGCGCATCCAGAGCATGTGAAATGCTATCCGAGCTGGGAAGCTGGGGCGCGCTGGCTCCGATGGCATGCAGAAATGTTCCGCTCTGGAAAGCCAATCGGCAATGGTGCTGGCCAACCTGCTGTACTTGCTGCCCTTGCCGCCACCCACCCCACCCAGCAGGGGCTGGATGCGCTTACAGATGCAGCGCGCAGCGTACTTGCAGAGCGCGCCCGCCAAATCGCGGTTGAGGGCTGGACGCCAGAGCGCGACGATGCCTACAACCGTGGCGTACTGGCAGAGGCAGGAGGAATTTACGCGCTTCACGCTTTTGACCCACGGCGTGACAATGAGGTGCCAGAAGGTTGGCCATGGCGTAGTAAGTGGTGGAAGCCGAGCACGCCGCGTCGAAATCTGGAAAAAGCAGCTGCGCTAATTCTTGCTGAGATTGAGCGCATTGACCGCATGTGTGCAGCCCAAGCCAAGCAGGAAGGGAACCATGAGTCTTAGTAAAACAACTCCAGCCACACCGCAAGAAGCAGAGCTGCTGGCTATCAAGGCGGTGAATGACTACCTTGCAGCCTGCCGAACCAATTCGAGCGATCCGAACTATGGCAACTACCTCATGAAACTGTGCAGCGTTGCTGGCGTGACCATTGCCAACAAAGAAGGCTATTCCACTGCCGCACAGCGCCTGGAGGGCACTGCTCTTTTTCTACTTGGACAAGCACCACAAGGACATACGCAATGAGCCGCAGAGCCCGCCAGCGCGGCGACAAGCGCGACCGCTGGAAAGACCAGCAAGACCAACAAGACAACCAGCCCCGCTAAGTCGGGGCTTTTTTATTGGTAAAAGATATGAATACAGCCACAACATTGCCCGCAAAGCCCGAAACCATGCTGCGCGAAAAGCAAATACTCGCCGCATTTGCGCCAGTCAATCGAGTGACATGGTGGCGATGGGTCAAAAAAGGGATTGCGCCCAAACCGGTTGCTATTGGCCCTGGTGTAAGAGCGTGGCGCGAGTCCGAAATTATTGCTTGGCAGAACGGGAGCTGGAAGCCTGCTAGCACAGACGATCAGCCCAAGCCTGCATAAGTGGCCGACGCCTTTCCAGCGCATCGGAGCGTCTATAGGCGGCCTCTACCTTTGATTCCAGTGTGTGAGCAAGCGCCAGCTCTAGCAAATCGCGCGGGAAATCAGTTTCATCCCCTCCCCAATCTCGGAATGCGGATCTAAAGCCGTGAGGCACATAGTCCACACCGTACCTGCGCATCTGCATGGTCATGGCCATGTCCGAGATTGGCTTCTCCCCTCTTGCTGATGGGAACAAATAATCTACGCCAGCCATACGTGGCACTTTGGACAGCAGGTGCAACGCCTGCTTACTGAGCGGAACGCGGTGCTCGACGCCCGCCTTCATTCGCTCCTTTGGAATTGTCCAAACACCATCCTCAAAATCAAATTCACCCCAGCGTGCAGCTCGAACCTCGCCTGATCGCGTAGCAGTAAGCACCAACAGCTGCAGCGCCAGTGATGGCGCGCCAGATACGCTTTCAATATGTTGGATAAATGCCGGTATCTCGGCAACTGGCATAGCTTTATGGTGCTCGACTTTCTTGACTTTGCCTGGCTCGGGCAAGATTTTGTCCAGCATGCCTTTCCACTGGGCTGGATTCACTGGCGATCGCCACTCGTGAACTGCAGCATATGCGAGCACTGACTCTATGCGGCCACGCACGCGCACGGCGGTTTCCGTCTTTGTTTCCCATATTGGCCGCAGTACAGCCAGAATGTGCGAAAGCTCGATATCTGCCACATCCATAGCACCAAGGAGCGGGTAAGCATAGGCGTCTAAGCTGCTTCCCCACTGTGCGGCGTGCTTGGCATTTTTCCAGCCTGCGCGCTTTGTTTCGATGAACTCATTGGCCACGTCTTTGAATGTATGGACTGGCTTTTGAGCAACCACAACGACGTTTTGTTTTTTGGTGCGCGGCCCAACTTCGGGAAGGCCAAGGTCAAGCCCCATGCGTATCGATCTACGCTTTTCAATTGCTGCATCACGCGCTTGCGAAAGGGTTACATCCTCGTAGTACCCAAGCCCAATGTCTCGTCTGACACCGTTGACGACTGCCCGGTAAATCCATAATCTGGTTCCGGCATCGGTAACGCGCAGCTGCAACCCTTGAACTCCACCGACTGAGTAGCGGCCGGGTTCACGCAATTTGGCGACGGCAGCCGCACTCAGTTCTTTGGCTTTTTTTGGCATGCAACCAGCATAGCATGCCCACATCCTGCCCACATAAGCACCGAAATACTACGCACTTAATTTAAACAGAGTGCAACAGACAAAAATTTAAATCTTTTAAAAATCAATGCGTTAGCAACATCAGGCATCGCCATGCAACGGGCTAAAGTCGGACACCCCCTCCGCCAATTAAAAAAAGCGCCTTAAAGGCGCTTTTTATTTTTCTAAACTGCCTGGCAAGTGCATCACCAAAAAGTGATTCTTGCAGCTCATTGCGAAAAAATCGGCTCCGCAGCCACGCTGTCGTCCTGCACAACAGCTGGCAAAAACAGCCGCACCAGCAAGCCGCCACCTTCTGCCCGCTCCAGGCTCAGCCGACCATCTGCACTGGCGATGATGCGCTGCACAATCGTGAGTCCCAAGCCCGTCCCCTGCCCCAAAGGGTTTTTGCGCCAAAAGCGCTTCAAGGCTTGCTCGCACTCCGCCTCACTCATGCCAGCCCCATAGTCGCGCACGTGCACGTAAATGCCATCTTGGGTGGGAGCCAGTTCAATTACCGCATCCACGGCTTTATCACCCACGTTATGCCGTAAAGCGTTGTCGATCACATTGCCGACCGCGCACATCAGCAGGGGCAATGGCAAAGGCAGCACAAATTTGCATGCATCCCACACCGCAAGCGCATCAGGGCGCACCTGCGTCTCCAAGGCGGAGGCATAGCCTTTGGACAGCGCATTTTTTTGCGACTGCTCACAGGCGCGCTCAAACGCCGCAAGAATGTCTTCGCCGGCCAAATGCTGCGACACCAAACCTTGCGTACCCTCCAACCTTGCCAACAAGAGCAACTGCTCCAAGGTATCGTGCATATGAGTGATCCCTTGCTTGGCGTTTTCTAGGGACTGGCGCATCTGCACCAGCGCAGGATTCTCTACTTTGTCGCCACGCTGGCACTCGCGTTCAAAGAGCAATTGCATCACTTGGACATGCGTCTTGATCGCCGTTAGTGGGGTGCGTAGCTCATGCGCCGCATCAGCTGTCCAGCGCCGCTCGTGCTCCAGGGCTGCATGACTGCGCAGCAACAGTGCGTTCAAGCTTTGCACCATCGGCGCCAGCTCCGCAATGTCTTGCCCTACTTGAATAGGTTGATCGTCTTGCGGTGGGCGCTTTGCCAGCGCTTGCTGCAAACGCCGCAGTGGCTCCAAACCCCTGGTTCCCACCCACCAGGTAATCGCCAGCAAGCCCAGCAGCGCCATGGCAAAAGGCAGCACCATGGCGTAGGCAAACGATTGCACCAAGTGTTCGCGCACATCAATCCGGTCTGCCGTGGTGATACGAATGCCGTTTTCTTCCAGCACATAGGTGCGCCACGGCTTTCCGCCTTTGGTGATACGCCCAAAGCCCAGCTCTTCGACCTCACCAAATCCGGGGCTGTTTTCGGTGCGTGCAATGGGCAGCACTTCCACCTCACTGCGCACGAGACTGACTTCACATGCCACCCCATCGCGCGCAATGACAGGTGTCAGGTCTGCGGGCTTGGTACCCTTACCGACGGCTGCAACCTGCGCCTGCGAGAACTGCCCCATGATGCCTGCGACCATGCGCGTGGAGGCCACCAACCGGTCGTCTAATACGCTTTGCAGCTCGTGGCGCATGCTGCTAAACATCCAGGCTGCCACCGTGCTCCACAGCACGCAGATGGCAATGCACAAAGTCACCACCAGCCGCACACGCAGGCTTTTCATGCGCACCCCTTGCAATAGGCAGAGCCCAACCGAAAGCCCAACCCTCTCACGGTTTCAATAATGTCTGCACCCAGTTTCTTGCGCAGGTTGTGCACATGCACATTCACGGTGTTGCTACCCACATCCTGCTCAAAGCCATACAAGCTGTCGTGCAGCTGTGCAGGCGTGAGCACACGGCCATTCGCTTGGAGCAAAGCCCCCAGAAGTGACCACTCGCGGCGCGCTAATTCCACCGGCTGCTCCTCCACCCATGCTTCATGCGTGGCAGGGTTCAGGCGCAGCCCCGGCCACTCCAGCCAGTCACTGGCACGCCCGGCAGAGCGGCGGTGCAAAGCCTGCAAGCGCACCACCAGCTCCTGCAGATCAAAAGGCTTGGTCAGATAGTCATCACTCCCCTTTTGAAAGCCCGCAAGCTTGTCTTCCAGGGTGCTGCGTGCCGTCAAAATCAACACTGGCATTACCAGATTCCGGGTGCGCCATTGGTGCAGCAGCTCCAGCCCACAGCCATCAGGCAGCCCCAGATCCAGCACGCAGACATCAAACTGGCTACCCGCGATCAGCAATTGCGCAGCGGATGCACTGGCCGCCACATCACAGGTGAAGCCATGCAGTTCCAACCCTGCCTTAATGCCAGAAGCAACCAGCACGTTGTCTTCAACAATCAGTGTGTGCATAAATCCATCAGTACTTGCAAATATTGCGCACCCAACCGGACGTCATAGTGCGTGATGCCGCCTATTGTCTCCAGAAGCCTTGCGGCACGGCTTGCACTTACCGCTAATCAATCACACGCACAAGTGCTTGGCATTCACGCTGTGCACCAAACGACAAGCTGTGCCCTGTACAGAAAAAACCCACCGCAAGCGGTGGGCCAAACCAGTACTCTGGAGGTGCACAGGTTATTGAAAACTGCGTTAAACCTTTCTGACGCTTACAGGCAAACCTTGGCGCACTACCGCCCCGGACACCCAGTCGATCCACACATTGTCCTTGGCAGGGCGTGTGGGGTCTGCAAAACCCAGGCGGTTCAGGTTCACGCCATTGCCGTGCTGAGGGTTGGCATGCGTAGCTTTGCCATCAATCTTGTGCGCCACGGTACCCAGTTGCGTATGGCCATAGCCGTACTCAATAGCAATCGCACCCTGGGCAATGCCGCTGCGCACCAGTGCCACGCCTTGCAGCTTGGCGCCGGGCGTTTTGACTTCAATGCGGTCGCCGTTGGCAATCCCCAGCTTGGCTGCATCTGCAGCGTTCAGGCTGATGGGGTTGTGCGGGTGCACCTGGCGCAGGCGCGGTGCAGCAATCGACATGGAACTCATCAAGTTGGACTTGTACGAGCTCATCGTCAACGGCCACTCGCTCTCAGGGAAGTGCTCACGCATGCTGGTGCCGTCGGCAAACCGTGTGGGGTACCAGGTGGGGCAGCCGCTGTAGCGCTCGCCCGTCATGGAGTGACGCATCTTGGACAAGCCCTCGTGCCAGATCTGCACCGGGAATTTATGCGCCTGCTTGATGTGCTCGCCCTTCCACGCGTCTTCCACCGCATCAAAACGGCCTCCACGGCTCATCACCATGGCAACGCGGCGCACCTCTTCGGGCTTCACGCGCGCTTCCAAGGCGGGCATCCATTTGCTCAGTCCTGTGATAGCAATATCGTCATCGCTGGCTTCAGGCACAGGCTTGCCTGCTTGGTAGGCAATATTGCACATGCCGCGCAGGTAGAAGTCTTCGGGCGTTTCCAGATCCAGCGGCTCTCCGTCCTTGGTCGACATTGCATTTTTGCCAAAGCCTGGCAGTTGCAACTGCTTGGCCAGCGCAAACACAAAAGTCTCAAAGCTCACCGGTTTGCCGTCTGCAGTCTTGGCTGTAGCCGCTTCCACCGTAGGCCAGCGCACCGTGCTGCTCTTTGCCACCACGTCCGCCCAAGGCGCGCCCACACCCCAGCTTTCGTAAGTGAGAGTGTCGGGCACGATGTAGTCGGCCAGCGCCGAAGTCTCGTTGATGAACGGATCTACCGACACAAACAACGGCAGCTTCTTGGGGTCCTTGACCGCTTCAACCAAGGTGTTCTCAAAGCCACAAATCGCATACACAGGGTTGCTCATGTGGTTGATCCATGCCTTCACGGGATACGGGTAGCCCAGCAAGCCGGCCGCCAGCATTTCGCTGCTCATGCCGCCCGGCGCGGGGTACCACGGCGCTTTGGCTGGGTAAGGGTTCTCACCTGCCTCTTTTTTGCGCTTGAACTCGCTGGTCTTCTCGTACGGGAAGCGTGTGCGCGACAGCGCCACACCACTGGCCTTGACCGCACCTTTGAACTGCGCAAAGTTGTAGCGCGGACCGGGGCCGAACGGACCAAAGGGCCCTGCATCCAGCACCCAGCCGCCCTTGACGTTCAGGTTGCCAATCAGATTGTTCAACATGGCAATCGCGTAAGCGGTGTAAAAACCCGATCCGCTCATGGTGCCACCGTGCGAGTTGGCCACGGCCTGCTTGCCATGGCTAGTGAACTCATGCGCCAAGGCTTCAATTTCGGCCACGGGCACGCCGCAGATTTCCGCATATTCCTGCAAGGTCATTTGCTGGGCCGACTCGCGCAGCTTGACCATGGAGGTGCTCACAGGCAACTCCACTTCCTTAGCCGGTGCATCGCCTTGGGCGGGCACTTGTACCTTGACCGGTTTGTCCTGCACCCACAAATCTGCCGGCTGCGCGCTGGTATGGGGCGCCAGCGTGCCGTCCAGCAGTTGCACCACGTACACGTCTTCCGCAGGGGTCTTGTCATCCACCGGTGCAGGCATGGGCCAACCCAGATCGGCTCCGCGCAGGAAGTGGCCGTAGCGGGGATGCTTGGGGTCATCAATCAGCAGGTGAGAGGCATTGCTCCACGAGGCTTCACCGGCAGCTGCCATGGCGGCAGGGCCAGGCTGGCTCAGGAACTTGGCGTCATAGCGTTCGTTCTCAATGATCCAGCGGATCATGCCCAGCACCAGGGCCAGGTCGGTTGCAGGCTTGATGGGCAACCAGCGGTTGTTGTCGCCCGAGGCATAGCTTGACGATGTGGGCAGCACGGGTGAGACCACCACGTACTGGTAGGTTTGCTCGTGGCGCGAGCGCGCTTCCGCCAGTTCCCGGCCTTGGCGCTGGAAGGGGTTACCCGCCTGGGCAGGGGCCGTGCCAATAAACAAACCAAAGCGTGAGTTTTTCCAGTCGGGCTTGCCGTGAGGCATGCCAGGAATATTGCCCAGCGCCGCTGCCGTGCCCACGCGGTAGGTCTGGCCACAGTAGGCGCCGTGGTTGGCCACGTTCACCGTGCCAAAAGCCTGGCGCGCAAAACGGTTGATCAGCGGGGTGCGACCTTCGTTGGAGGCATCGGTCACCAGCAGCTGGTTGGCCTTGGGGCCGTACTCGGGGTTGTCGGCATCAATCAGCGTCTCCAGATCACGGATGCTGGCCAAGCCTTCCACATGGCCTTCGCCAAACAAATTGCCGCCCTCGCTGATTTCCTTGACCAACTGCTCCAGCGAAATGCTTTGCCACTGGCCCGAGCCACGGGGACCTACGCGTTTGAGCGGCGTCAGCACGCGGTGCTCGGCTTTTTGGTGCGCCAGCATGGCAGAGCCACGGGCACAGCTGGTGGCACGGCCTTCCAAGCCGTTGTCGCCGCCCAGCATGGCATACACCTCACGCACCGGCGTTTCCATGGGTGCAGGGTTGGTGGTTGCCAGCGGGTGGTAGGGGTTGCCGGCAATGCGCAAGATGGTGTTGTTGTCAGTATCCACGCGCACGCGCACGCCGCACTGCGTCCAGCAGCCCAGGCAGCTCGAAGGGCTGACCACTTGGCCAGGCTGGGTCGTGAGCTGACCCGTGGCGGGGTCGATACGGAATTCGGGCTGCAGCGAGTTGCCACGGGTTGCACTGGCGGTTGCCGTGCCCGAGGTGCCATCGATCAAGCCCTTGGCTCCACGCGCCACGGTTTGGCCGTAGCCCGCCGCGAATGCGGCCAGACCACCGGCCACCGCACCACCACGCAGCAGCAAGCGGCGGCGTGCAACGTCAGCATCTTGGGATTGTTCGGGAGAGTGTTTTTTATCAGTCATGGTTGCCCTTTCAGGGCAGGCGCTCACAGCTTTTGAAGCAGCCAGCGCCCGTCAATATTGCGTTAGAGGCTTGTTTCTTTCAAAGTCTCGGGCCAGCAAGGCTTACGCGACCCGGGGGCTGCGGGCAGGAAATACTTCCAGCGCCCACGTCGCCATGGCCACCAAAGCCACGCACAAGCCCGCCACACCCAGCATGCCCAGTAGGCCATCGCCGCCCCAAGGCATGTGGTACAGGTACAGGCCCGCGCCAAACTTGGGTACGCCCTGCACCCCCATGAACAGCGCCCAGCGGAAGGCCCAAGCGGCAGCGGCCAACCCCAGGCCCAGCACCAACGTAAAGCCCTTGGCCTGCAAGCGCTGCTTGCCGCGCAGCAAGGCACCCACGACGACCGCGCCAAAGATGGCCGAGCCGATCATGGTCATGCGCCACACCGGGAACTCCTGCACCAAGCGCAGGGCTTCGTTGAACGAGGGGCTCATGCCCAGCAGACCGCTGAGCGCCCACAACACCGCCGCCACCACCAGTGCGGCAGCCAGCCACAGGCCAATGGCACGCAAAGCCTGCAAAGCGCGGGCGTCAGGGCGCAGCTGGGCGGGCAAGAAGCGCTCCACCACCAGGGCCACACCCACTGCAGCCAGCCAGCCTGTCAGCGCCAGGTTCACAGGCACCCACATCGTGTTCCACAAGGGGCGTGAGCGCACCACCATCATTTCTGCACCGGTATAGACCGTGATGGACAGTGCCGACAGCACCATCAACGGTGCCAGCCAGCGCAGCCAGCGCGCCTGGCCCAGCCACCAGCTGGCGCACATGGCCACCAGCAAGCCCATGAACACAGGCAGCAGCACCGCGCCCCGCCACATCCACGACCACGGAGTCATGTGTGCATAAAAATGCCAAAACCGAGCGGGCTGGTGCAAGTCGGCCAACAACGACACGGGAGCAGCCAGGCCGCTGACGGCCAACGTCAATACCGCCACAGGCATCAAGCGCTGCAGCGCCCCACCCGCTTGGCCGAAGGCACACACACTCACCAGCAATGCAGCGCCAGTGGCTACGCCAACGAGGAAAAAGTACTGCACCGCCCAAGGCAGCCACGCCACTTCGTAGTGCGGCGTCAGGAGTTCAATGATTTGCATAAAAGCCTCCGGGAAGTTCAGTGGTCTGACAGCAAGCGCACGCTGGCTTGGCCATCAACGCCGTTCACGAACGCATCGGGCAAGCCGATGTAGAACACGCGCGGCTCGGTCTTCATGCCGGGCTTGAGCACCTTGATGTCGTCCTTGTCCGCTTGCATGCGCTGGTTGATCTCGCTGTCAGCGTCGTTCAAGTCACCAATCACACGCGCACCACCCACGCAGCTTTCCACGCAAGCGGGCAGCAAGCCCGCCTCCAAACGGTGCTCACAGAAGGTGCACTTGTCGGCGGTTTGGGTTTCGTGGTTGATAAAGCGGGCGTCGTAGGGGCAGGCCTGCACGCAGTAGCCGCAGCCTACGCAGCGCTCGTTGTCGACCAGCACAATGCCGTCGGTGCGCTGGAAGGTGGCCTGCACCGGGCACACAGGCACGCACGGCGGGTTGTCGCAGTGGTTGCACAGGCGCGGCAGGCTGACCATGGCCGGGGCACTGCCCTCACCCTGGTTCACCTCGTACTGCAGCACGGTGGTGCGGAACTGGCCGATGGGCGGCAGGTTTTCCACCGAGCAACTCACCGTGCAGGCCTGGCAGCCGATGCACTTGCGCATATCCACCAGCATGCCAAAGCGCTTGCCTTGCATACCGGGTCGGCGGGTGGGTTGAAAATCTGGCAGCGCCGGCGCGGCTTGCGCGGCGCCAGCAAGCCCAAAGCCCGTGGCCAGCGCAACCAACTCTTGCAAGAAACTGCGCTTGCTGTCGGAGGTCGTGGGGGATAGGCGGTTTTCAGTCATATTGAAAATCCGTTTATTAATGGAATAGACTGATTTTCAACCCGCTGGCGGCTATTTATATTTGACCATTGTCAATAATATAAGCCATTGTTTTTATTGGTATTTTTTATAAATTTTCCGATTATCAAAAATAAATATTAAGGAAGTATTAAGTAGTCAAAATAATCGCGCACATACAGCAATAAAATCAAAACGCTACGATCCGGCCCCTGCTGCGTCGCCGCATCTGTGTTAGCGCTTAGCGATCAATACCGCGCCACAGCACCACCAGCATGAGCACCGCAGCAATCACCCCGGGCCACGCAAACAACCCCACCACGGCCACCGGCACACACCACATCAGCAAGCGCACCGACAAGGCGTAGTAATGCCCGGCCTTGCGCAGGCACTGCTGCCCTAAAGGCAGCCACTGCTGGCGCTGCGCGCTGCCCACGGGCATGCCTGCCACAAACCCGGCGTGGTGCCACTGGCGCGCAGACAGCATGGAGGTGATGAACGACATGCCCAGCAGCACCAGCACGGCCAGCACATGCTGCAAAAACGCGCTTTTGTTGCCGAGCGAAACCGTCTGCGCCCAGCTGCTGTAGAGCAAGCTGATGCTGCCCATGAACGCCAGCGTGGCGGCGGTGGCCGTCATCGTGCAGGACATGAGGGAGTTGCGAATGGTCTGCACGCCCAGCACTTCGGTGCCCGGCGTGGCGGACACCGACTGCAGCCAGTCGCTGCGCAGTTGGTCGTGCTGGCGCGTGGCTGCTGAAGGCCAGCACCATTGCTTGACAAAGTACACCAGCGCCAGCGCCAAGGTCAGCCACAGCGGCCACATCTGTTCGTGCATATTCTTAGCCTTTTAAGGCTCTAGCGCTTACGCAGCAAGCACTAGCAGCTATCAATAATAGTATTCTCAAGCCGATCGCTTGGCCCATGCATGCTGCAGCACCATGCCAGCCAGCATTGCAGCCACAAACAGCCACACCTCAAAGCGCAGTGTCGCCAGATTCATCACGGCAGGGCCTGGACAAAAGCCTGCCAGCCCCCAGCCCGCGCCAAACAAAGCGGCACCCGTGAGCAGTTTGCGATCCACCGCCTTCGATGTGGGCAGTTGCATGGGCTCACCCAAAACCGAGGTCTTGCGGTGTTTGGCCCAGGTAAAAGCAAGCAGCCCGACGGCAATCGCGCCGCCCATCACCAGTCCCAATGAAGGGTCCCAAGTGCCACTAATATCCAGAAAATTTTGCACCTTGGCGGGGTTACCCATGCCCGACAGAATCAAGCCCAGGCCAAACACCAGCCCCGACAGCAAAGCAACGATTGCAACCATCACAACATCCTCTCTTGCAGACTTAAGCCAGCACGTGGCGCACGACAAACACCGTCAGCACACCCGTGGCCATGAACATCAGCGTTGCCGCCAGCGAACGCAGCGACAGGCGTGACAGGCCGCACACCCCGTGCCCACTGGTGCAGCCCGAGCCCAAACGCGTACCAAAGCCCACCAGCAAACCAGCCAGCCCGATCACCCAAGGGTTGGAAGGCATCTCCATCGCGGGCAAGGGTGCAAACCATTGCCACACAATGGGCGCAGCCACCATCCCCAGCACAAACGCCACACGCCAGCCCCACTGCCTGACCGAGCCCCAGGTGGCGGCTTGCAGCAAATTACCAACGATGCCACTGATCCCCGCAATACGCCCCAGCAGCACCACCATCAATGCAGCGGCCAAGCCAATGAGCACACCACCCGCCAGCGCCGACCAGGGCGTAAAAGCTTCCCAATAAATACTCATGCCTGAGCTCCATGTGCGGCCGGGCCGCAGAACAACTGATGCACCACTTGCATCAACTGCAAAGCACGCACATCGGCCAATTGGTACCAAATAAACTTGCCGTCACGGCGCGTGGACACCAGCCCCTCACGGCGCAGCACCCCCAGTTGCTGGGACAGCGTGGGCTGGGTAATGCCCGTGAGTTGCTCCAGCTCTGTCACCGTACGCTCTTGCAAGGCAATCTGGCACAACAGCAGCAAGCGGTCTTCATTGCCCAAGAGCTTGAGCATGCCCACCGCCTCTGCCGCATGCGCGCGCATGCTCGCCAAATCCAATGCTGCAACGGGGTCTACCGCTGGCTCCATGAAAGTTGTTTCCATCATCATCCCCACCAAGGGCACTTGTGGCGCCCTCGGTGCCAAGTTAAACCGCCACCGACCGACTCATTGCTTGCGCTGCAAAGGACACGTGCTCAGCCCCAGCAGCGGGTACAAAGGGCAAAAACGCACAAGCCCTGTGAGCAAAGGAATCACGCCCAGCCAGCCCCACCAGCCCACAGTGCCTGTGGCCGCCAGCACAATCAGCACCAAGCCCAGCACGATGCGCAGCCCACGATCCCAACCACCAACATTTGCCTTCATTGCCATCTCCTGAGTTGTTGAAAACGTAGACGGTGTTGACTTTTGTCACATACAGAACAAACACGCCTCACTCAATCTACGTTTTTATATTATATTAAAAAACATATTGATTGCGTGACCGTTGCAAAAAAGGAATCTCCATGCACACACCCCAGCCCCACATCGAATCGTTTTTTGACGACGTCACCGGCACGGTCAGCTATGTACTGGCCGACACAGTCACAAGGCACGCTGCAGTGATTGACCCGGTGCTGGACTTTGAGCCCAAGTCCGGCACGCTCACCAGCGCCAGCAGCGACCGCATGATCGAGTACGTGCGTGCCCAAGGCTGGCAGGTGCAGTGGATTTTGGAGACGCACGCCCACGCTGACCACATCTCCGGCGCGCAGCATATTCGCCACCATCTGGGCGGCAAGATTGCGATTGGCGCCAACATCCGCCAGGTGCAAAAAATCTTCCGCACCGTGTTCCACTTTGAACGCAGCTTTTTGCCGGATGGCAGCCAGTTTGACCACCTGTTTGAGGACGGCGAAGTCTTCCACGTGGGCAACTTGGCCGTCACGGCCTTGCTGGTGCCGGGCCACACCCCCGCCGACATGGCCTATTTGGTGGGCCGCGATGTGTTTGTGGGTGACACCTTGTTCATGCCCGATGTGGGCACCGCCCGCGCAGACTTCCCCGGCGGAGATGCCGCAGTGCTGTACCGCTCCATCCAGCGCATTTTGCGCCTGCCTGCAGACACCCGCATCCACGTCTGCCACGACTACCCGCCAGCCCCCCGCGCAGCCGCATGGGTCAGCACCGTGGCCGAGCAAAAAGCGCACAACATCCATGTGCGCGACGGCATCAGCGAAGCGGAGTTTGTGGTTATGCGCAACCGCCGTGATGCCACCTTGGCCATGCCCACGTTGATCTTGCCTTCCGTGCAGGTCAACCTGAGGGCGGGCCGCATGCCCCCCGCGCAAACCGATGGCCGCACCTACATCCAAGTGCCGGTCAACGCCTTCCTCCAAGATGCCAGCCAAGCGCCAGACGGCATTTGGCAGCCTGCCCAGTCCCAGTAATACCGTTCACTCGCAAACCGCAAGGAGATCACCATGAGCTCGTTTGACCACCAGACACTGACCCGCGACATCAACCATGCCCTGCGCCCCTTCCGCCAGTCGCAAAGCGCGGCGATGCAAGGCTTTGCGCAGCTGGCCCAGGCATCCATGGCCGAAGGCGCCATCAGCGCCAAAAACAAGGAACTGATTGCGTTGGCCATTGGCGTGACGCAGCGCTGCTCCGGCTGCATTGGTTTTCACACCAAAGCGCTGCAAAAGCTGGGCGCAACACGCCAAGAGTTGGAGGAGATGCTGGGTATTGCCGTGTACATGGGCGGCGGCCCTGCCCTGATGTATGCCGCAGAAACCTTGGATGCCTGGGACAAACTGAACCCACCCACACAATCGGCGTAATACCTTTCGACCCACGACGTTGAAGCTGGGCCGTTGGCCTGCACAAAAAAAGCCCG